>JAJXXG010000635.1 GCA_021781255.1 Acidobacteriota bacterium | reverse complement strand
CACCCGCGCCGCAATCAGCGCCGCCAGAAAATACCCCATCCCCGCCACGGCCAGCGCCGTAGTCGCCGCCTCAATCCCCACTGCCAGTGCGTGCGCCGTCACAGCGCCCAGTGTAGCCGACAGGCCGCACTCCAAGGTCTCAGGGCAAGACCCGGAGCACCCGCCCGATTCAAGGCAAGGTTGATCTATGACTCAGATCCCCTTCAAGATTGATGCCTGAGACCCATAAAAACGCAGTGATAATACAGAGAAGGACCCGGCAATCGTTGCGGCAACTTCTCTGCTGCAGCATGCTTTCTCTGCGGTCAAGAGGGGCTTATGGGCAAATCTCAGAGCAGCGTCATCGCAATACTCATACTGGGCTTACCGGGTATCGCCGCTTCACCCGTGCTATTTGACATCCCAGCCGGAGCTCAATCTGCTGCGGAAACGGCAGGCATAGACCCACAACTGCTGGCAAAGGCAATAGCGGGCGATGCGGTCGCCGAAGTCGCAATAGGGAAGCTTTACTTCGATGGAAATGACGTATCGAAAGACTATGCCACAGCTGCGACATGGTATCGAAAAGCTGCTGAGCAGAATAACGCAGACGCGGAATGGAAGCTCGGTGCCATGTATATGTTCGGTGAAGGCGTGTCAATGGATCACCAAATGACTGCGGCTTGGTGGCGTAAAGCCGCCGATCAAGGCAATCCCTTTGCGGAGGATAGTTTAGCTGGGCTGTACGAGGCAGGAAATGGCGTGGAGCAGGATTATTCTCAAGCCGCTATGTGGTTTCGCAAGGCCGCGGATCAAGGTAATGCTGATGCGTGCACTTCCCTGGCCCAGCTCTATTACCAGGGAAGTGGCGTCGCCGAAGACCACGCCGAATCCGCAAAGTGGTATCTACAGGCTGCGAATCTGGGTTCGGGAGATGCCTATGCTCCCCTCGCGTGGGACTACTTGAAAGGAGATGGGGTTCAACAAGACTACACCCAGGCCGCAAGCTGGGCAAAGAAGGCTGCAGATCCGTACTTAGATAATTTGCTGGGGCACCTTTACTTTGTCGGAGAAGGAGTGCAAAAGAACCACGTCGAGGCAGCGAAGTGGTACCAGAAGGCAGCAGAATTCTGTGAAATCTCCGAGGATAAATCTGTCACATTCTGCGATGCCATGTTTCACATCGGATTCGCCTACATGAAGGGAGACGGAGTGCCGCAGAACTACGTAGAAGCGGCAGCTTGGATGCGAAAAGAGGCAGAGAGGGGGGACCCGGATGCTCAAGATACGATGGGCTGGCTCTTACAAAATGGGAAGGGCGTTCAGAAAAACGATACCGAAGCCTTCAAGTGGTATTTGAAAGCAGCCCAAGCCTGCGACGCGGCGGCAGGCAAGTCTGCGGATTACTGCAACTCCATGGAGATAATTGGAAGTGACTACATGTATGGAGATGGCGTCCCGCAGGACTACAACCAAGCCGCCCATTGGTTCCGAAAAGCAGCAGAAATGGGAGACACCCTTGCCCAGGAAGCTTTGGGCTGGCTTTATTGGAATGGCAACGGTGTACCCAAAGATGTGAATCAAGCCGAGGCGTGGTTCAGAAAGGCTGGCAACGGAGGCGACGCGAACGCCAAGCTCGCCCTTGAAGCCGTGCAGCGTCTCATAGCGGATGGCCCTTCTCCGTACAAAACAGCAATTTTCGATGGCTGGCAGAGCATCTCGTCCGGAATGAGCTGCAATATGACGGCTACAGCAACGCCGGATCCGTATCACCAAAACACGGTAACAGCAAATGGCACCGAAGCCTGTGCTGACTCAACTAGAAAGGCTTATTCGATACTCATTGGTGACTACCGCTATCAAGTAGTGCCCGAATATGGAGCACTCGCCTACGCGCCTATTACTTGGATATTCTACGCTGGCAAAAGATGCTCCCTCGAAAAGCTACCTCCTGGAGCAGAGTTAAGTGTGCGCGTCGAGGACGGATCGCTATACGTCGAGAATGCCAGGGGCAAGGACTCGAAATTCGAAATCATTGCAGTTGGGCGACGATAGACACGCTGGGCTATTCGGTTGCTAGCCGAGCAAAGGGTGCAGATGCTCTATCTCCGCTTCATCGGGCGCGTCCATAGACAGCAGCGACTCAAAAACGGGTCAGTTCTGATCCTTCGTCCGTCCATTTCACAATCGCTTCTCTAATCGCTCGACTCTCGGCTTCATCGAGATCGTCGGCAACGGGACCGCACGCACCGTTGTGCAAGCCATCAAAACTGCCCCAGATCACGCCTTGGAAGCGCCGGAACGTCGAACCTGTAATCCAGATGTCATGCCCGTCACTCGTGTCTGACCATGATGTGGTGAGCCACGCAGTTTCCCCGTCGGCTCCTCGATATTTTGAGATTTGAACTACGTAGCGGCCGAAAACTTCGACTTTGAATCCCTGTAACGAGAAGGTGCCGACTGGAGAGGTTGTGCTTTCCATGCTGCTAAAGTCCCCCTTATTAATAGAAAAACCCGCCTTAGATGGGCGGGTCTTAGGCTACAGCGGAATTCTCCTCAGAAATCATGGCATGGAGTTATGTCGCAGTGCAACCCCATTCTCCGGGTACCCCTGGTCTCGCATCTGAGACCAGGGACCCCCCTTGCCCCCGCGCCTCACCCACCCCATACTGAATTCCTGCGCCCATGCCCCAAAAACCCCAATCCTTTCAGGCCCGCCTTGAAGCCGCCGGCAAGCCCCTCTACTGGACCATCGCCCGCGTCCCCGCCGAGATCATCGCTGCCCTCCGCCGCGCCTGGCCCGGCTGGACCACCCGCCGCGTCCGCGGCTCCATCAACGGATTCGCCTTCCGCACCACGCTCTTCCCCGGCCCCAACGGCGACGGCCTCACCCTCCTCGTCAACAAGAAGATGCAATCCGGCGCCGAAGCCCGTCCCGGCGACCGCGTCTGCATCCGCATCGAGCCCGACCTCGAGTCCCGCTCCGACGAGCACCCCGCCGAGCTCACC
>JAJXXG010000114.1 GCA_021781255.1 Acidobacteriota bacterium | reverse complement strand
TCGCCTGATCGAGGAACTCACATGGCTGGACTTTCCTGTCAAAAAGCTTCCGCGAGTGGCCTCCGCCGGATAAGCCAGATCTTACAGAGCATGGGTCGCGCGTTGAGCCAGGCATGATACGCACACACTGATATCGTGCAACGTGCCTTAGGCGCGAAGTGAATCTCGACTGAAATGAGGATAAGGTGTCTTTCTCCAAAACAATACGTTCCAGCGCACAGCTTCAAAGAATCGGCACGGAATGTTCTTCGCGCGCCGCGCTGGAAGTTAGCCTGCCTTTGCCCACGCGCATCGCTGTTATCGGGAATTATCTGCCACGGGAGTGCGGTATTGCCACTTTCACGACCGACCTGTGCAACGCGCTTGCTGCCGAATATGGAGCGAGACGTCTTTTCGCCATTCCTGTTAATGATCCCGATTCGAGTTACGATTACCCTGAGCAGGTGCGGCTGGAGTTGACGCAAGAAGATATTACCTCCTATGAGCGAGCCGCCGATTTCCTGCACTTCAATAGCAACGATCTGGTCTGCCTGCAACATGAGTATGGCATCTACGGCGGCGCCGCGGGCCGCTACATTCTCGCCTTGTTGCGCAGATTGAAAATGCCGCTGGTGACTACCCTGCACACTGTTCTGCGCGATCCCGATGCAAATCAAAGGATCGTGCTCGAAGAGATCGCACAGCTCTCCGATCGTCTGATCGTCATGAGCGAACTGGCTGCCGAACTGTTGCGCGAAGTGTACGCGGTTCCCGGCGGAAAGATCGACGTGATTCCACACGGTGTGCCGGACATGCCGTTTATGGACCCCAACTATTTCAAAGACCGGTTCGGTACGGAAGGCAAATCTGTTCTGCTTACGTTCGGTTTGCTGTCGCCAAACAAGGGAATTGAAAACGTAATTCGGGCGCTGCCGGCAATTCTGGCGCGGCATTCAAATGTGGTGTATATCGTTTCCGGAGTAACGCATCCCCATATCCGGCGCCGCGAGGGCGAGCGCTACCGCGAAGAATTGCAGGGGCTGGCCGAACAACTCGGTGTCTCTTCACACTTGATCATGAACAATCGCTTCGTCAGCGAGGAAGAACTTGTAGAGCATGTTGGCGCGGCCGATATTTACATCACTCCATACCGGCAGGAGGCGCAGATCGTGTCAGGCACGCTGGCCATCGCGCTCGGAGCGGGCAAGGCGATTATCTCTACGCCCTACTGGCACGCCAAGGAGCTACTGGCGGAAAAGAGAGGCGTGATTGTCCCGTTTGACAATCCCGATGCTATCGCCGGAGCAGTTATCGCATTGCTGGAAAACGACGCGGAGCGCCACGCGATGCGGAAGCGTGCCTATCTTCACTCCCGTGGAACGACCTGGCCGACGACTGCGCGGGCCTACATGACGACCTTTCAGCGGGCACGATTTGAGCGCTCACTGCAACCCAGGGCGGCCCAGCCGGACGACGTTGCGGTCAACCTGATCGACCCGATGGAACACCTGTCCTCTGTGAATACTGGCCATTTGCGCGCCATGACGGACAACACAGGCATTCTGCAACACGCAATCTTCTCGGTACCCAATACGCGCGAAGGCTACACGACCGACGACAACGCGCGCGCGCTGATTGTCTCGACGCTCCTGGATGGACGTGCCGGGATCGAGCAGCGGGAGGAACAGCTGAACCTCTCGCACCGGTACCTGGCATTTCTCTGGCTCGCATTTCACTCTGATACCGGGCGTTTCAGGAACTTTCTCGGCTACGATCGCAAATGGCTCGAAGACGTTGGCTCAGAAGACAGCCATGGCCGCGCGTTGTGGGCCCTGGGGTCGGTACTGGGGCAATCGCAAAATCCCGGATTGCGGGGAGCGGCAGGACGATTGTTCGAGGCCGCTGTACCTGCAGTTCTGACGTTCTCGAGCCCGCGTGCATGGGCATTCAGCGTTCTCGGTTTGCAGGCTTATCTTGACCGGTTTCCCGGTGACAGGGCGATACAAGGCGCCCGCAACACGCTTGCGAATTGTCTGCTTGATGCTTACAAGCGCAACCGCTCTGAAACCTGGCATTGGTTCGAGAAGAGCCTCGCCTACTCGAATGCGAGGCTGGCGCAGGCGCTCATCCTGGCTGGCAGGCGCAGCAATAACAAAACAATGGTGGCGGCCGGAATCGAGTCTCTCGAATGGCTTGTGGCTATTCAGCACTGCTGTGACCCAGCAGTCTTTGTGCCCATCGGCTCCAACAAGTGCTATGCCGAGGGAGCGGAAAAGCCACGCTTCGACCAGCAACCCGTCGAAGCGAGCGCCACGATTTCAGCCTGCCTTGAGGCATATAGGCTTACGCAAGAGGACCGTTGGAGGGAGGAAGCCCAAGGTGTCTTCAGCTGGTTTCTGGGCAATAACGATCTGCGGATACCGCTTTACGATGCCACCACGGGCGGATGCAAAGATGGACTTCATCCCGACCGCGTAAATGAGAATCAGGGAGCGGAATCAACGCTTTCGTTCCTGATGGCGCTCCTGGAAATGCAAGGAGCGAAAGTGACCCACGCAGAAGAAACGAACCAGGAAATGAGTCTCTCCTTTTGAATCCACTTATGCATCCACCGCCTTCCTCAAAGGTCGTTTCTCCGGGACAATCCACGCCCGCGCCATGCGCAGACCCCGCCCTGTTTACACGCCATTCCGGCAATCCCCTTCTCAGCCGCCTGAACTGGCCCTATGCCATGAACAGTGTCTTCAACGCCGGCGCCGTGCGTCTGCCTGACGGAGACACGCTTTTGTTATGTCGCGTGGAAGACCGGAGCGGCTTGTCGCACTTGTGCGCGGCACGTTCGAAAAATGGAATCGACGGATGGCGCGTCGACGCCCAGCCAACCCTGATGGCGAATCCCAATGAGTACCCTGAAGAAATCTGGGGTATCGAAGATCCTCGCATCACCTACGTCCCCGAGCTTGAGAAATATGCATTGGCCTACACTTCATTTGCGCGCGGTGGTCCGGGA
>JAJXXG010000108.1 GCA_021781255.1 Acidobacteriota bacterium | reverse complement strand
ATGGCATGAAGACCGTCGGCGAGCTCTTTGGCGCGCGCAAGATGCAGCTGCCGTCTGTGCTCGATTCGGCGGCAGTGATGAAGGCCGCCGTGGCCTATTTGGAACCGAAGATGGAGAAGTCCGACAGTGGCGGCAAAGGGACGATGGTGCTGGCGACGGTGAAGGGCGACGTGCACGACATCGGCAAGAACCTCGTGGACATCATCCTCTCCAACAACGGCTATCGCGTGGTGAACCTGGGCATCAAGCAGCCATCCGACACCATCATCGCAGCCGCGCGCGAGGCTGGGGCCAACGCCATCGGGCTGAGTGGCCTGCTCGTCAAGTCGACGCTTGAAATGAAGTATGTGCTGCAGGACCTCGAACGGCTGGGCATGACTGTTCCAGTCATCTGCGGCGGCGCCGCGCTCACCCGCAAGTATGTTGAAGACGACCTGCGCAGAGAGTACACAGGGCCGGTGTTCTATGCCGAGGACGCCTTTGCCGGTTTGCACGTGATGACGGATCTCGTCTCGGACGATGCTGCCGTGAGGGTGAGAAGGGAAGAGGAAGGCAAGACGGTGAAGGTCTTCAGCAAAGCGAATGCGGCCACGCCTGACCTGAACCTCGTGGAGTTGACGCCGGAGGGCCGCTCCCCGGTGGTGGAGCGGGTTTCTGCGATTCCGGCTCCGGCCTTCTGGGGGGCGCGCGTCTTCAAGAACTACAAGCTCGGGGAAGTCTTTCCGTATCTCAATGAGACTGCGCTCTTCAAGAATCAGTGGCAGCTCAAGACGGCCGCGCAGAGTGACTACCTTCGCCTCGTGGAAGAAAAGTACCGCCCCATCCTGCTCGATCTCGAAAAGGAAGTGGATGCAGCGGGCTGGTTTGAGCCAAAGTCAATCATCGCCTTTTATCCCTGCGCGAGCCAGGGCAACGACCTCGTGGTCTTCGATCCGGAAGACCCGGAGCGCGAACTGGAGCGCATCACGTTCCCGCGCCAGGCGCAGGGCCGCAGGCTTTCCATTGCCGACTGCTGCGAGCCGCTCAGCGCCGCGCAGCGCGACGTAGTGGGCTTCTCGATTGTCACCATCGGCGATGAGGCCAGCCGCCAGACGCAGAGGCTCTTCGATGCGGGAGACTTTACGAAATATCTCTATCTTCACGGGCTCTCAGTGGAGACGGCGGAAGCGCTGGCTGAGATTGCGCATAAGCAGGCGCGTGAGTTCCTCTCCATCGCAAGCGAAGACGCGCCGCGCGTGACGGATCTCTTCCACCAGAAGTATCGCGGCTCGCGCTACTCCTTCGGCTATCCCGCGTGCCCCAACCTTGAGGACCAGACCAAAATCTTTCGGCTGCTCAAGCCCGAGGAAAACATCGGCGTGCGGCTCACTGAGGGCTTCCACCTTGAGCCCGAGCAGAGCACCAACTGCATCGTTGTGCATCATCCGCAGGCCAAGTATTTCGTGGTTTGACTTGGCGAAATGTCGGGTGCTTAGATGGGGACGGCCAGTTAAGCAGAATGTTCATCCGCGTGAATCTGGATTCTTGATTTCTTGGGGGGCACAGTGAAGATCGCAGCGGTCGTTTTGTCGAGTGCTTTGCTTTGTGGATGGGGCGGCGGTGGTATTACCGCTGGGAATGCCGAGTCTTTATCGCAAGCGGCTGCACCCGTCATTTCCACTGTCCCGGCGCAAAACGGCGCCGAGATTGTAAGCCTCGCCACCAGCACCACTGGGGCTACCATCCACTACACAGTAGACGGCAGTTCGCCCACCACATCGTCGCAAATCTACCACGCGCCGTTTCTGGTTGCGTCGAACCTTACTTTGAAGGCCATCGCCGTTGCATCCGGCGGCACGAGCAGTGTCTCCAGCCAGAGCTTTGCGCCCAACATCTCATCGGGCACCCTCGTCTGGAGCGACGAGTTTGCAAATTCCGCTGGCGCGAACGCTCAACCCGACCCGCATGTCTGGACCTACGACACGGGCAATGATGGCTTTGGCAATCATGAACTCGAGAACTATTGCGCATGGGGTTCGAACGCTGCGCCATGCTCCGCTGCCAGCCCCAGCGCATATGTGGGCGCGGACGGCGCTCTGCATATTGTGGCCCAGCGCACGTCGAGCGGCGCCTACACCTCGGCGCGCTTGAAGACGCAGGGCCTGTTCAGCTTCCAGTACGGCAGGTTTGAGATGCGTGCGCGCGTGCCGGAGGCTCAGGGATTCTGGCCTGCGGGCTGGCTGATGGGCAACAACATCGTGACGGTGGGCTGGCCTGCTGGCGGCGAAATGGATGTGCTGGAGCGCGTGAATGCGGCCAAAACGCCTGACTGGAATGAAGGCTCGGTTCACGGTATCGGCTTTACCGGTGACGCTGGCCTTGGCACGATCTTCAACTTTCCAGCCGGACAGACCGCCGCAGACTGGCACACCTATGGCATGATCTGGTCCAAAGGCACGGTGGCCTATTACGTCGATGACCCTGCTCATCCCTACGTGACCTACACGACGGCGGACCTGAAGAAGCTGCATGGCGCCGAGTGGCCTTTTGACGCAGGCCAAAGCAGCTTCATCCTGCTCAACCTGGCCATTGGCGGCGACTGGCCCGGCGCACCCAACGCTTCCACCCCGTTTCCCGCAGAGCTGCTGGTGGATTACGTGCGCGTGTACACCAACTGAGTGGCAGTGCCGGGAGGCGCGTTCTTCTCGCGTTCCAACCGTCAACCATTCGAGAGGGAATTGAGATATACAGCGCGCATTGATCCGGCGGCAAAATGCCAACGCAATGCTTGCACAATCCCGTTGCCGGCCTTCCCCACAAGGGACTGGTTTCTGATACACTCAATCTTGTTGCAGAAGCAAAAGTGCATCCTGCCCGCCCGGGCTTGGAAGCAGCCGGAAACAGTAGCCCGGCGGAACGAAACAGTGGGCCTGATTTCTTCCGCGAGATTCGCTTCTGCAGCCCAGGTTGCACCCTGGGGACGTAGCTCAGTTGGTTAGAGCGCTGCCTTCTAACC
>JAJXXG010000157.1 GCA_021781255.1 Acidobacteriota bacterium | reverse complement strand
TGCGTCGAGGGATGCGTCTCTGCCGGTGGGGACGCATGTGCTGAGTTTTCTGGGATGGCGCGAGGTGTTTGTGGCTGCGGCGGCGCGGCTGCAGGTGGTGGATGTGAGCCGCGCGGCGGCGTCGGCGTATCTGGGCGTGCTGGGGATTACGGGGCTGACGGCGTGGGTGGGACTGTTCAAGATTGCGGGGCTGAAGGCGGGCGAGACCGTGTTTGTGTCAGCGGGGGCGGGCGCGGTGGGCGGCGCGGCCTGCCAACTGGCGCGGCTGCACGGGTGCCGGGTGGTGGCAAGCGCGAGCTCCGCGGCGAAGGTCGAGTACCTGCGCGAGGAACTGAAGGTGGATTACGCGTTCAGCTATCTGGATGGCGCGCCGCTGGACCACCTGAAGCGGGGTGCGCCGGAGGGGATTCATGTGTACTTTGACAACACGGGCGGGCCGCAACTGGAGGCCGCGCTGTATGCGCTGCGCGACTTTGGGCGGGTGGCGCTGTGCGGGGGCATTGCAAACTACAACACGCCGGTGCCTGGTCCGCGAAACCTGACGGTGGCGATTGGCAAGCGGCTGCGGCTGGAAGGCTTTATTGTGTCGGACCACATGAAGGAGCTGCCGGCGTTTCTGGCCGAGGCGCTGCCTGCGCTGGAGGCGGGCAAGCTGGCGAGCAGGGAGACGGTGGTGGAGGGTCTTGAGGCGGCTCCGGGGGCGCTGATGGACCTGCTGCACCCCGGCGCGGGGAATGTGGGGAAGATGGTGGTGAAGCTGGCGGAGTGAGGGCGGGGGAAATGCCGAGGAAAGATGCGGCTCATTTGCGGCAAATTGTTTGGAAGTTGAGGGAATGCACCGCCGTGCGGGGCCCTCAGACGAGTTGCCGCAGCATCGGGATACGATCTTCCAGCCTGCGCTTGAGGCCGGGATGGCGAACCCGCGCGTAGTTGGCAGCGTGGTACGCGGCGAGGATCGCGAAGGCAGCGGCCTGGACATCCTGGTGGACCTGGTGTCCGGGCGAGCCTGCCGACGATGGTGCGGCTCCAGACCCTACTGGAAGAAGCCACAGGAGTGAAGGTAGATCTGCGGACGCCCGAGGCGCCGCATCCGCGGATTCGCGGCAAGGTGCCCGCCGAGACTGCTTTGCTGTGATGCATCAGTGGGACGATTTCTGAATTGGGATTGATGTCGCATAAGCATCGAAAGAATTCCTCAAAGATTTCGGCGCTCAAAGTAGAATCGGGTCATGGGCAAGGTGCTACAACTCTTCCCCGAATTCGAGGAAAATGTTCCTTCGAATTTTTCAGGGAATCCGCGCAACCTTTGTGAAATCGTTGTCGGCGATGCCAGTCAAGTATTGGTGGGCTTCCCTGATGGCTTATTTCAATCTGTAGTCACGTCACCACCATATTGGGGCCTGCGGGATTATGGAGTCGAGGGCCAGATTGGCGCGGAGATGAATGTCGAGGATTACATTGCGAACCTCGTCGCCATATTCCGTGAGGCGCGGCGAACGCTCGCAAATGACGGAACTCTTTGGCTCAACATTGGGGACAGTTATACGAGTGGGGGAAGAACCTGGCGGGATGACGACGCAAAGAACAAAGGCCGCGGAATGTCCTATCGTGCTCCGACGCCAAATGGCCTTAAGCCGAAAGATCTAATTGGGGTTCCTTGGCGGGTGGCTTTTGCATTGCAAGCCGATGGCTGGTACCTACGATCCGACATGGTTTGGAATAAGCCCAATTGCCAGCCAGAATCCGTGAAAGATCGCCCCACCCGTTCTCACGAATACATTTTTCTTTTCTCAAAGTCCGAGCGATACTTCTACGACAATGAGGCTATTCAGGAGCCGGCTCAAGATAAGACGCAGAAACGAAAGAACCGGCGCAGCGTGTGGAGTATTAATACAGAGCCTTACGCTGGCGCACATTTTGCAGTTTATCCGCGTTCGCTTGTGAGGCTCTGCGTAGCCGCCGGATCAAGAAAAGGCGACAGATTGCTCGATCCATTCTTCGGTTCCGGCACGACTGGCATCGTTTGTAACGAACTAGAACGTCAGTGTACCGGCATTGAAATTAGCGAAGAATACGCCAACCTAGCGAGGCATCGATTGCTCAAAGGGCGTTGAATCGAATCGCCAAGTTGAGTGTACGATGCACAATTCTTTCCTGATCTTCTTAATTTGCAGCTTCCTCTCTGTCCCTCCATCGAAGTAAAGAGCGAACTTGATTTTGCCCTCCGCGTCGTAGACATAGCCATAGCCGGGTTTAGGGGTCTGATGGCTGCGCGTCTGGATTACCAGTTGAGCGTCTTTGCCCTCCAGCATAAGCGATTTGGGAATTTCCACCAATTCATAGACATAGCTCTCGGGCCCAGGTTGCAGCTGACGAAATTGGAAGATTCGCTCGTAACTCTTCATGTGTTGAATGTAAGAATCTCTGAGCAGAGGTAACTCCCAGGCACCTTTTCCCAGTTCCATAAATTTGCTAATGTGCAAGGAATCTCTGCGAATACCTTTGTCTGCCTGCGTTTTAAGGCTGACTGGAATCCCTGCGATTGTTATATCATGGCCGCGGTTCGTTCGGTTCTGCACAAGTTCAGCTCGAATTCCGGCTCGATTCAAGGAACGTTCCAGCGCGAACTCAAAGCGGTCCTTGCTGAGCGCCTGGCGGCTAAACGCGTGATGGATACGGAGCGCGTCCCCCAACATCTCGAGGACCAAAGGCGTGACAAAATCAGAATCATCCTTGCGCCAAAACTCGTGCGGGAGATGAAACTGCCGGATTACCGCAGCCACCCATCCGGCTTGCGACGGCGTTAATCCGGATAAATCTAGGCCTGGCGCGGCGGAGGGATCCTGATCTCTTGTCATTACTGGCCATTGTAGTGGCCTAAAATGGGACGTTCTTGCTCAGGAGGAAGAATTTGAACCTTGCCCGGTACTCCCGATGGGTATCACATGAGTGAACGAGGCTCGCAGGGCTACAAATGGACAGCTTTCGCGGTAGACTGGAGATGGCAGGAGGACCGGGCGGTCGCTGCCGGACATCGTTTGCGCGAGGTCCGGGGGAGGAAAGTCCGAACTCCGCAGGGCAGTGTGCCGGATAACGTCCGGGACGCGGGCTTGAAGGCCCGTGGACGGCCAGTGCCACAGAAAGGATACCGCCTCGACTACCCCTCGTTACGAGGGCGATCCCGGGCCGGTCCGCCTAAGTTTGTTTGGCGGCCGTGCGCGGTGCCGGGGTAAGGGTGAAAAGGTGCGGTAAGAGCGCACCGCTCCGGCGGTAACGCCGGGGGCAGGGTAAACCCCACACGGAGCAAGACCAAATAGGGAGGGAAGCTTTCGCCAAGAGCCAGGCGAGGCACCGCATCGGCCCGATGCGGCAAGGCGGCTCGAGCCATTGCCGAAACCTCCGGGTAGGTCGCTGATGAGCGCAAGCGGTAACGCTTGGCCTAGAGGAATGACCGCACACGACAGAATTCGGCTTACAGGTCCGACTGCCGAATTTTGCAAATGACAGCCCTGGCGGGCGATGCTCGCCGGGGCTGACCATTTTTGGGGGACAAAACGGCGAGCGGGCGGACCAGAGAGTGATGAGCGGGTGTGGACCACGGAGGCGGGAGGTGGGTCAGCGGAGATGCGGGCCTGCTGCGATGGCTTGCGGCGCTGCTACCATCGACACATGTTGCGAGTGAAGCTGCTGGAAGATGGGGCCCGGCCGCCGGAGGTGGCGCATCCGGGCGAGGATCTGGGCTATGACGTGTTTGCCCTGGAGGGTGTGGTGCTACGACCGCGGGCGACGGTGCGGGTGCGGACGGGGATTGCGGTGGAGGCGCGCGATCCGCAAACGGGCGAAGCGCTCGGACTGCTGGTGCGGGACCGGTCGTCGATGGCGGCGCGGGGGGTGGCGACGACAGGCGGGGTGATTGACGCGGGGTATCGCGGCGAGATTCTGGTGCTGATGACGAACCTGGGCGATGGGGCGGTGGTGCTGCAGGCGGGCGAGAAGATCGCGCAGATGATTCCGGTTCCGGTGCGGACGGGGCTTGTGGAGGAAGTGGAGAGCCTGGAGGAGTCAGCGCGGGCGGCGAAAGGGTTTGGCAGCTCGGGGCGGTGAGGGGAGTGCGGCGCGGAGGGCTGGCGTGCGCAGGGCTTGCACATGCTTGTGGATTCTGCTGAACTGGTCGAGTCTCGGGTGCGGGAGGTTTGGATGCGATCCACTCACCTTGTCCTGGTTGTGCTGTGCGGAGTAGTCCTGGGGCCGTCCGGTATTGCGCAAGTG
The DNA here is from genome assembly GCA_021781255.1 of Acidobacteriota bacterium. The sequence continues at coordinate 7,899 of JAJXXG010000157.1, read as the reverse complement.
ATGACCGAGACGGTGCAGATCAACAAGACATCGGTGCAGGCGCTGGGGACGCAGGGCAAAGGCGTCAATCCGCTCTCTGCGCACGGCATGGAGGGAGCGGCGCCTGCGGCGGACGCGGTTCAGGTTGCGGACGCGCCGCGCGCCCTTCCGGATTGCGGGTGTGCGGCGCCGCCGGTGTTCTCGATTGGTTCTGGAGATGCGGCGACCGGGTATGAGGTGAGCATCGCGAGCGCGTCGAAGGACGCGCAGATTTATTACACGACGGATGATTGGACGCCGACGGTGGATTCGGCGCGGTACGCCGGGCCGATTCACGTTGGCGCCAGCACGCGTTTGCAGGCGATCGCCGTGGAGCCGCAGAAGCTGCCGAGCAGGATTGCCGTGGCGAGCTATGCGGTGTCTGGAGCGGGACCGTTGCAGCAGAGTGTGGCCGCGCCGGATGGAGTTCTGCGCCAGGGGACAGAGCTGCGCCTGGTGACCCATGCCGATCTCGGCTCAGACGACGCGCAGGTGGGGGATCCGGTGGCGCTGCTGCTCGACGAGGATGTGATCTCCGGAGGCACGGTGATCGCGGCCAAGGGGAGCACGGCGAAGGCAGTTTTGACGCGTGTGGAGCGAGCCGGGCCGAACGGCAAGCAAGGCGAGCTGGTGTTTCAGGTGCAGTCGCTGACGGCCGGCGATGTGACGGTTCCGCTGGCGGCGACTTTGACATTGGCCGCTCCAGACCCGGAGGCGGCGCAGCAGAGGATTGCGAACGCGTCCCTGGTGCATGTGGCGAGTGCGCTGCCGCGAGGGGAAGACGTGGAGATTACGCCGGGCATGCGGCTGACCGCGCGGGTGAGGGCCGACACGGCTTTGAAGCGTTAAGTCGATCGGCGGCAGGGTTTGGAAGACCGGGGCGGTAAGGGGGCGTGCAGCTCAGGTGATTGTCTGGTGCGAGACAGGGGTGTCCGGCATTCTGCCTGGATGTGATTCGTATCTGCCTGTCTTCCGGCGGCGCTCGCCAGGGGATTTTCTTATAGGTCAGTCTGCAAGACCTGGCGGATCTTCGCGAGCTCCTCAGGAGAGAAGCGGCATTGCTCCACGGCATTGATATTGCTCCTGAGATGGCGGAGCTGCATCATGGCCGGGATTACGACCGAGATACCCGTCTGGCTGAGGATACTGTTTAGCACGAGCTCTGGGAGCAGTCGCTCATCGGCCGGGTCGAGCTTTTCGCGCAAGGTCGCAGGCATCTCTGCGGAGGCGCGAAGAAGGGCAATTCGCTGACGGCATCGGCTGACGCCTTCCGGCCCGCCAAAAGGATGATTGGCGACGAGAAGCATCTCCTGGGCGGCCTGTGCGGTCTGTCGTGTCAATCCGATATTGAAGATGTTTAGCGCAAACTGGGCCGTCTGCAGAACCGGGGGACGGTTTGCAAAGACGGCAGTCATTACGTCCGTCTCGCCGGAAATGCCAGCCAGGCACACTTTGCCTGCTTCCACAAGTCTCTCCATGTGTTCCAGAAGGTCATTCTGCCGCAACGCACTCATCGGCGCAGCGTGCATCAGCAGAATGTCAACGTAGTCTGTCCTCAGCTCGCGCAGGCTGGTCTCGAAACTCGACTTCAAAGTCTCAACTGAGAATTGCCCGCCGACAAACTGATCCGCGGCCTGCTTTTGGGCCACGGCACGCAGCTTGGGAAAGACCCGGACGGCTGCGCGGGCGAGTGGCTTTATCTTTTGTTTCCATCCCTTCGGATTCGCCGGCATAATTCCAAACTTGGTGCAAAGCACCACCGAATCGCGTTTACTGCCGGCGAAGAACTCTCCCAACAGTCCTTCGCAGGCTCCATAACCATAGGAACGGGCCGTGTCGTAAAATGTGATGCCGGCTTCGTAGGCTGCTCCCAGTGCAGCGAGGGATTCACGACGTGCAGTTCGGCCCAGCATGGCCGAGCATCCCATGCCCAGGGCGGATACTCGCGGAAGGGGTGTGCGAACGTTGCGGAGAAGTATATCTATGCTGCGCATGGCGTCAGAATAGCATCGTAACTATCGCGCGCCAGCCAGCCGGTTTGCCAGCCTCATCGCAAAGGCTACCGCGAGTGCGGTGGAGTTTGCCTGGCCCGTGGTTGGGAAGACAGACGACGAGGCCACGTACAGATTGGACAAGCCGTGAACCTTCAGATCGGGGTCGACGACACTCCGCTTCGGATCCTCGCCCATGCGCGTGGTTCCGACCTGATGGAACCCATCGGAGGCTGTCTCCCACACGTGCTCGCGCGTCTTTTCGTCGGAATCCCAATAGTCCAGGCGTCCGATGCCATTGGCGCGAATAGCCCGGTCGAGGAGACGGTGTGATTTCATCACACTGTCGACGTCCTGGCTTGTAAAGCGCAGATCGATAGACGCCCGGTAGACGCCGAAGGCATCGGTCTCGTCTGTGAGGCAGATGCGGCTCGACGGGTTTGGAACCTGCTCGGCGTGGAAATGCAGGGCGTATCTGTGTCCTGGGTTGCGAACCAGAAAGCCTGGTTTGCGCGGATTGCGCAGGAACCTGTCACGGAGGATCCGATAGATGTCCACCGCCCCGCGAGGCGCGCCCACGAAGGCATTGCGGAGATGCCCGGCGAGGTTGTAGGGTCGGGGCCCGGTGTGGGCCAGGCGAATCGCCTCAGAGAGGAGACGGCGGCCCGTGGGCGGAAAGGCCAGCGCAAGAAAGACAGCGGAAAGCACGCCGCTGCGGTGGCGTGGATCATAAAACGGGGGATTGTCCGGCCAGAATGCGGTGTTCAGAACACAGTTCTGGATCTGAGCGTCCGTGGTCAGCATAAAGCGCCTGCGATAAAAGGCGCCGGTGGTGTCGAGAGTGTAATCCAGATTGCGGAAGACGTCCTTGTCTTGAAACTGGATGCTCGCAATTTTCCCGGAGAGATGCCCCATGTAGTACCGGCCCAAGGGACCGTCAATGCCGCCAAAGTGCTGCGGGTGACTGCGCTGAAAATGGAGCAGGAGCCGTGTGGTTTCCACGCCGCCCGTGGCCAGTATCACTTGTCGCGCTCTGACGGTGCGCGGCCCGTTTGGACTGGCCACGTGGAGGCTTTCAACTGCCTGTCCATCGTTCGTCAGGCTCAGCCCGGTCACCGTGCTGCGGAGGCTAATTCTGATCAGTTGGGAGCGCAGGAGGGCATCGCGGTGGACCAGAATCAGTCGCGGCTCTCTGGACCAGCGCTCCACAAAGTCGAGTGTCAGGCCCTCGGTGAGCTTGCGCGGGTACGGAATAGCAAACGTGTCGTCGCCGCACAGCAGGTATTTACTTGCCGGTTTGTACCACGGCCGCAGGTCATTGTGGGTGACGGGCCAGTGCGCATCGGACACAAACCCACGATCCAGAAAATCCACATCATCAAAGCCTACGCACCGCCCGCCCCAGGTCCAGGATGTTCCGCCCAGTGCGCGGCAGACCGTGAGGGCCATGTCGGCATGTCTGCGTGGATCCTCGATCTTCGCGCGGGACGCTTCGGCAACCGAGGTGTTTACCTCGGCGGCGCCTGACTCCAGTACCAGCACCTCACGGCCAAGTCTTTCAAACTCCAGGGCGAGTGCCATTCCGACGGGGCCGGAGCCCACCACGCACAAATCGCAGACTGTTTCACCGGGAGGGAGTTCCTCAATCGTCATAGGTTGCCCACACGGATTTTACCAAGCTCAGCGAAGCATCTGCTCAACGCTTCCTTACGGAGTGTGGGGGCCGAGCCCTTGTCCGAAGACCGGGGCCGGTGGCCCGTGACTTTGAGATGGGGCGAAAAAGGTCAGCGGTCAGGAACCGGGACGGGGCCGGTTGGCGTATAGATGGTGGAAGAAGTCTGCGGCTTGGGACGGGTCTCGCACGTCCAAGGAATACCGGCGCGATTTTCAACTCTCATGTGACCTTCCGCACCGGGGGGGCGGCCTTTGGCCTTTATCCCGGCGTCGCGGATATGTCGCCGGGAGCCCCATTTTTTGTTGCGCGCGGGGGGCACGGATGGGGATGGCCGGTGAGGTATCCCTGTGGGGCTTGTGTTTGCATAGACTGGGTACACGGGGCCGGGCCAAGGCGGAAGAGCCGGAGGGCCAGTGCGGATGGCGCTGAGACAGGATAGCTAGAAGGTATGGAACTGCTGGAAGGTGTGAAGCTGGCGCTGCAGGCGCTGTGGGCGAACAAGATGCGGAGCATCCTGACGCTGATCGGCGTGGTGATCGGGGTGGCGTCTGTGATTGCCGTGGTGACGCTGACGAACGGAGCGAAGTCGTTTGTAACGAGCAAGATCAACACCTATGGGGCGAGCGTGGTGACGATCAGCAAGATGCCGCAGACGTTTATCACGATCCAGGAGTATCTGGAGTTTCAGAAGCGCCGGAACGTGACGCTGGACGATTACAAGTCCATTCTGGCGAACTGCCGGCTTTGTGTATCCGCGGGTGCGGCTCAGACGAAGACGGGCGGCGTGGTCTACGGGAAGCAGTCGACGACGGACTCGGAGATTCGCGGGTGGACGTGGACGATGCCTGCGATCTCAAATCTGAACATCGCGCTGGGGCGTGGATTTACGGAGAGCGAGGACGAGCACAGCACGCATGTGGCGGTGGTGGGATCCGATATTGTGGACAACATGCTGGGGCCTGGGGATCCGCTGGGCAAGGAGATCCGCGTGGATGGCGAGCCGTACCGGATTATCGGGGTGGGCGAGCCGCAGGGCAAGATGTTTGGCCGGAGCATGGACAACTGGGTGGCGGTTCCGCTGACGGCGTTCCTGGCGCAGTACGGGGCGCACGACTCGCTGGAAATCTATGTGGACGCGGGCGGCGGCGGGGCGGTGATTGACGCGGTGCAGGACGAGCTGCGGATGCTGATGCGGGTGCGGCGGCACCTTGCGCCGGATGCGCCGGACAGCTTTACGGTGGACACGAGTGCGACGTTCCAGAATCTGCTGGGGCGGATTCTGAATAACTTTGGCGCGGTGGTGGTGGCGATTGCAGGGATTTCGCTGGTGGTGGGCGGCATCGTGATCATGAACATCATGCTGGTGAGCGTGACGGAGCGTACGCGGGAGATCGGGGTACGGAAGGCGCTGGGCGCGCGGCGGCAGGATATTCTGCTGCAGTTTCTGATTGAGTCGGCGACGATGTCGCTGGTGGGTGGGGTGATCGGGGTGATTGCCGGCATCTCCGTGGCGAAGGCGATTACGCTGGTGATCGCGTTCCCGTCGGTGGTGCAGGTGTGGTCGATACTGCTGAGTCTATTTGTCGCGACGGCGGTGGGCTTGTTTTTCGGGGTGTATCCGGCGCACAAGGCAGCGCAGCTGGATCCGATCGTGGCGCTGCGGGCGGAGCTATAACGATGCGACTGAGCGACTCAAAAGAATCAGTGAAGCTGGCACTGGACACGCTGCGGAAGAACAAGCTGCGCTCAGGGCTGACGATCCTGGGCATCTCGATCGGCATTTCGACGGTGATTCTGATTTCGTCGGCGATCAACGGGCTGAATACGAATATCGCGCAGTTTGTGAACTCGCTGGGAACGAACGATCTGTGGGTGTTCCGGTTTGAGCCGTTCGGCAAGCGGCCGACGACCGAGGAGCTGAACCGCAAGCAGCTCACCTTTGAAGATGGCATTGCGATGCGCGCGCTGCCGCACGTGGCGGCGGTGGACCCGGAGCTGACTTCACAGAACTTCCAGACTGGGGTGGGCGATGTGTCGATGAAGGCGGGCGGCCACTCGATCCAGAACACGATTCTGAACGGCAGCACCTCGGCGGTCAAGGACGTAACAGACATCGAGATGCTGGAAGGGCGGATGTGGACGGATGCTGAGGAGCAGCGCTCGGCCAACGTGGTGGTGCTGGGCCACGATGCGGCGGCGGACCTGTTTCCGGACGGGTCGCCGCTGGGCAAGGATGTGGAGTGCCGGGGGGATATTTTCACGGTGATCGGAGTGCTGGACGTGCAGCCGCAGCCGTTTGGGAGCGGGCGGAACACGCAGGACAACTCGGCGTATTTTCCGATCACGACGTTCCACAAGATCCATCCGGAGATCAAGGACTACTGGATTGTGGTGAAGTATGACCAACAGGCAAACAAGCCGCTGGTGGTGGAGGAGGTTCGCAATCTGCTTCGGGTGCGGCGGGGGTTGCGGTCCAATCAGGACGACAACTTTGCGATCTTCGGGCCGGACTCGCTGACGCGGCTGTGGAACCAGCTGACGGGCGGACTGTTTCTTTTCATGGTGGCGGTGTCGTCGGTGGGCCTGATGGTGGGCGGCGTGGGCGTGATGAACATCATGCTGGTGAGCGTGACGGAGCGGACGCGGGAGATTGGGGTGCGGAAGGCGATCGGCGCGACGCGGAAGAATATCCTGCTGCAGTTCACGCTGGAGGCAGTGACGCTGTGCATGGTGGGCGGCCTGGCGGGGATTCTGGCGGGTGCGCTGTTTACGCTGATTCTGCACTTTGCGGTGTCGTTTTTGCACGCGGCGCTCTCGGCGACGTGGGTTCTGATTTCCTTCCTTGTGGCGTGCGCGATTGGACTGGTATTCGGGATCTATCCGGCGTGGAAGGCGGCATCCATGGATCCGATTGAGGCACTGCGCTACGAATGAGATGCGGTGGAGCGTAGCGGAGACCTTGAGCAGCAGAGGCTTGGTCTGTTAGGAATGGGATGGTTCGTGAAGGGACCATCCACAGATGAAGAAGAACCTTTGTCGTCGTACGTTTCTCCGCAGCGTGACTTTTGCCGCAGCGGCAGTGGCTGCCCCGGCTGCGCCCGCCGAGCCCCACGCCGAGAGCGGTGCACCTGCGCCGATCCGGTTGGGGCTTGCAAGCTATACCTTTCGTGAATTCATGCGGCCCCAGCTGATTGCCTATATGCGCGAGCTTCGGCTTACGGGATTGAATGCGAAGGACGTGAAGAACCATCTGCCGATGGACCCGGCCGATGAGGCGCGCGCACTCTATGACTACGCGACGAACGGCATCCATGTTCATGCGGTGGGCGCGGTGTACTTCCCGAAGAATGAGGATGCGGATATTCGCGCGAAGTTTGAGTACGCGCGGCGAGCGGGCGCGAAGGTGATTGTGGCGGGCGATCCGCTGCCGGAGGCGCTGCCGCGGATCCAGCGGTTCGTGCAGGAGTACGACATTCAATTTGCGATTCACAACCACGGGCCGGAGGACAAGATCTACCACTCGCCGCTGGATGTGCTGAAGGCCGTGGGCAAGATGGACCGGCGGATGGGCTGCTGCATCGACGTGGGGCATTGCGCGCGGGCGGGCGTGGATGTGGTGGAGGCGATTCACGCGGCGGGACCGCGGCTGTTCAACGTGCACATGAAGGACCTGGCGGACCTGAAAGAGAAAGAGAGCCAGGTGGCGGTGGGCCAGGGCAAGCTGCCGATCCGGGAGATTTTTCAGGCGCTGATCGCGATCAAGTATGCGGGATGGGTGGACCTGGAGTACGAGATTCACGGCGAGGACCCGATGCCTGGCGTGACGGAGAGCTTTGCGTACATGCGCGGCGTGCTGACGGGGATGGGCTACGCGGCGAACGGGTGACGAAGCGAGGCAGGGCGGCGGTGCTTTGCTGGAGCGGCTCAGGCCAGCGCGGGCTCTGTGGCGACTGAACGCGCAACGGTGATGACGCTGATGTCGTCTTCCTGGCCAAAGATTTGTGCGGCATGGGCGACTTCGGCGGCGGACCCAGATGCGCGGAGGAGTTCGCGAACGCGCTCGAAGCCGAAGAGGTTGCCTGCGGCGTCAGTGGCTTCCGCGATGCCGTCGGAGACGAGCACGAGCTTGTCATTGGCCTGGAGTTTGAAGTTCATGACTGAGGGCTCAGCGGCTGCGATGATGCCGAGTGGCAATGCGCCCTCCATTGCGAGGGG
>JAJXXG010000623.1 GCA_021781255.1 Acidobacteriota bacterium | reverse complement strand
CTTGCTCCCCTTGGTTGGTCCGGATCGACCTCGGGCTTCGAGCGGGCAGTTGTTGAGCTCGAATGTCCGGAGCCGCTCCTGACGTGGCTTTTGGAACAGCTACGGAGGAACCGCGCTTGCTGCGATTATGCCAAGAATCTGCGTGGATAAGCAGTCATGAATTAGGGCTACAACAAAAAGAGGGTGGATAACTGGTGCATGATTTGGTTCATTTTGGTTGCGAGCGGGGATTTCTGTGGAAATCGCGGCAGAAACCGGGCGGATTGTGTTCTGTTCCGGAAACGTGCAGGAGGGGCGGGTCCATTGCGGTACGAGCGTACCGTGCCTTGCGTTGTAGCCAGGCAGATAGCAGTTGTCTTGATGCGTGACGCTTTATATGCTTGTATGAGCTTTTCAACTGCTCCGTCGCGCCAGCACCCCCGGCCTGGCTTGATAAATAAAGGATCCGGCCTGATGCCTGAAGCCACCTTTCGTATTTTGATGAAAGGACATCCGAGTGTTATTTGGGTCAGCGAGGGAGTTGAGGCACTTCTGGGATACAAGCCCGAGGATTTTCTCAACTCCGCAATAAATCTGGCAGAGCGCACACATCCTCATGATGTCGACATCGTGGCCCGGCTCCTTTCTCCGGACGTGGCAGAGGGTGCGGGTCCGTTGAACCTTCGCATGCGGCATGCGGACGGGCGGATTCGTTGCCTCCGATGCCACGGCAGGCACGAGGTCCAGGCGAACGGCGATCCGGTTCTGCATCTGACGCTGCAGGATGCGAAGAGCGTGCAGGCGGAGCAGAACGAGCACGCCCGACAGGTGAATCTGGCGTCCGTGATTGAGAGCGTGGATGAGGGCGTCTTCCTGAAAGACAGGCATCACGTCATCACAGGAGCGAACCTGATTCACCGGCTGGCCCTTTGTGATTCCGCCGGGCAGCCACGGGACCTGGTAGGCCTGACCGACTACGACCTCTACCCGGAAGAAGTTGCGGATCGCATCTACGCGGCGGAAGAGCGGATCTTTGCGGGAGCGCCCTCTATCCATGCGGTGCGGGAAGGCTGCAACAGGGGAGGCAAGAAGTCGTGGACCGATGTCCGCAAGTTTCCGGTGAAGGATGACCGGGGAGAGATTATCGGGCTGTTTGGCATTGCCCGTGAAATTACCGACCAGGTGCTGGCGGAGCAGGCGCTGCGGGAGAGCACGGAACTGCTGCAACTCTTTATTAAGCACGCGCCGGCCGCGCTGGCCATGCTGGACCGCGAGATGCGCTACCTGGCAGTGAGCCGCCGCTGGCTGGAGATGCATGGGCTGGTCGGGCAGAAGATTATCGGGCACTCGCACTATGACGTGATGCCCGATATCCCCGAACACTGGCGGGAGACGCACCGGCGCGCGCTGCTGGGCGAGGTTTTTAAGGCGGGGGAGGAGCCGTTACCGCGAGGTGACGGCAGGCAGCAGTGGGTACGCCGTGAGGTGCGGCCATGGAAGACCGGCGATGGCGAGGTGGGCGGCATCATCATCTTCTCAGACGAGGTCACACAGCAGAAGCAGGCGGAAGAGCGGCTGCATCTGGCGGCGAACGTCTTCACCCATGCCTCCGAGGGCATCGTGATCACGGATGCGAACGCCAGGATACTCGACGTGAACGACGCGTTTACGCGCATCACCGGCTACTCGCGGGAAGAGGTACTGGGACGCAACCCGAGCATCCTCAAGTCCGGCCACCAGGGCAAGGAGTTCTACGAGAATATGTGGAACGACCTGATCGATAAGGGCGAATGGCGCGGGGAGATATGGAACCGGTCAAAGAATGGCCAGGTGTATGCGGAGATGTTGACGATCAGCGCCGTGCCGGATGCGAACGGCAAGCCCAAACAATATGTGGCGCTGTTCTCTGACGTCACCTCGATCAAAGAGCAGGAGCAGAAGCTGGAACGGATTGCGCACTACGACCTGCTGACGGGCCTGCCGAACCGCGTGCTGCTGGCTGACCGCATGCACCAGGCGATGGCCCAGGCGCATCGCCGCAACCGGCCGGTGGCCATTGCTTGTCTTGACCTGGACAACTTCAGGGCCATCAACGACCGCTATGGGCGCATTACCGGCGACCGGCTGCTGACGGCAGTGACTCAGCGCATGAAGTGCGTGCTGCACGAAGATGACACGCTGGCCCGGCTGGGGGGCGATGAGTTTGTGGCGGTGCTGCCGGGGCTTGAGGATACGGCATCGAGCATCGCGGTGTTGAATGCGCTGCTTGCGGCAGCGGCGGGACCGATCCGGGTAGGCGACCTGGACCTGGAGTTGTCTTCGAGCCTTGGCGTCACCTTTTTTCCCCAGGCCGACGATGTGGATGCGGACCAACTGCTGCGGCAGGCGGATCAGGCGATGTATCGGGCCAAGCTGGAAGGCAAGAACCGCTACCACTTTTTCGATCCACGATTTGACCGCAGTATCCGCGGCCACCATGAGGATCTGGAGCGTATTCGCCGCGCTTTGGAAGCGAACGAGTTTGTGCTGCACTTCCAGCCCAAGGTGAATATGCGGACGGGCGCGCTGCTTGGCGTGGAGGCGTTGATCCGCTGGCAGCATCCGGAGCGCGGCCTGCTGGCTCCAGCCAAGTTTCTGGCGGTGCTGGAGGGGCATCCGCTGTCGATGAAGCTGGATGAGTGGGTGATAGACAACGCCCTGAAGCAGATAGAGGTCTGGCGCCGGGCGGGACTTGACATGCCGGTCAGCGTGAATATCGGGGCGCAGCAACTGCAGCAGTCGGGCTTTGTGGATCGTCTGCGCTCGCTGCTGGCGGCGCATCCGGCGGTTGCGCCGTCGCGGCTGGAACTGGAGGTGCTGGAGAGCAGCGCGCTGCAGGATGTGTCGACGGTTTCGCAGGTGATTCGCGCATGCAGCAGGCTGGGTGTTTCCTTTGCGCTGGATGATTTTGGGACCGGCTACTCGTCGCTCACGTATCTGAAGCGGCTGCCGGTGGACGTGCTGAAGATTGACCAGACCTTTG
>JAJXXG010000453.1 GCA_021781255.1 Acidobacteriota bacterium | reverse complement strand
GGGCGATGAGTTGGGTTGAGGCGACGAATGAAAGGACAGCCGGAAAAGCAATTTTCAGGAAATTCAACCGAATCTCCTCAGTGAAAAAATCGAAGCTATTCGTCTAAAGAAATGATTTCAGATCGACTCTAACACATGCAGCGCATCGGATAGCAGCGCATTGGATAGCATTGACTCGATCAAGCAGGCAGGGACCCCGGGAGCAAGGGAACGAAGGACGCAGGAACTGAGGGTTCCTGCGTCCTTCTCTCTCAATTTTTCATGATGAATGGCAGCAGCGATCAGCTGCCCTGTCCTACCAATGGAGCCTCATGGCAAACTGAACCTGCCGCGACGTCGTGGATGTGCTGGTAATTGCTCCTGCCGTTCCTGAAAGGCCCGAGGGCGTGAAGACGATCAGATTCGGCATGCCGAAGTTTGCCCTGTTGGTCAGATTGAACAACTCGGCGCGGAACTGCAACCCTAGCCGCTCCGTAATCGTTGTGTCTTTCACGGCGGAGAAATCCCAGTCGGCCAATCCCGGTCCGGTTAACGTGTCTCTGCGGAGATTACCGTAGAAACCGCTGTTCGCCGGTGGAGCAAGAAACGCACTCGGATTGAACCACTGTCCCGGCTTTCCCAGAATCGGATTTCCCGTAAAATTCGGGTTGATGAAAGGCCGCACCGGATTGCGCGTGTCGCCATTGTTCGAAGGATTGTAGCTAAGCTGCGGCGTGAACGGGAATCCGTCCTGCACGTCGAAGATGCTGGTTATGGACCACCCGCTGACGGCCCCACCCGCAAGACCGCGCCATTGGCTTGCAAATCGTTGTTCCTTTCCAAATGGCAGGCTATAAACCGCACTGATCACAGCAATATTCTTCATGTTGTAGGTGGCCGGTCCCCAGTCACCCCTGATGTCATACGGGTTTGCCACCAATCCGGGAGCGTTGCTTGCGGTGGTCTGGTTCAGTGAGTCCCCATCGTCCAGCGCCTTTGACCACGTATAGACACCGCGCAGGGAAACTCCCTGACTGAAGCGGTGATTTGCATCAATCTGCAAGGCGTTGTAGTTGCTGGTGCCAGATGAAAACCAAGTCCAGGTATTCGCCAGGCTCGCGTTCGCCTTGGCAGTTCCAGGCGCAATGTAATATGAGCCGGCCGGAACGGGAGTCCCTGCCAGGGGAGCAGGGAAGTTGCTCGGGTAGACAGCCGGGCAGGGCGATGCGGCACAGATTGTTGGAACCGGTTCGTTCGCATCAATTCCGATGAATTCGTGGTATCCGTGCGACCCTGTGTAGCGGACAGTGAGTGATGTATTTGGCGTTATTTCCTGTTCAATTCCCAGCGAGTAGGAGATGAGAGTCGGCATCTTCGCGTCCGGCTGTACTCCGCCGGGGTTCAGCAATGCTTTGGCTGGCACAGGGGCGCTGGTAGAGATCGGAAGGCTCGATACGGGTTCACTCGCAATGCTGTAGGTCGGGTTATACGGCGCATTCTGGTCCATGCGGTAACCGAGTGCGTCCTGCATTTCGTAATACATTCCAAACCCGGCACGAACCACCGTCTTGCCCGGAATCGCACTCCACGCTATTCCGACACGAGGCGCCGGCAGAAATCTCTCATTGTTCGTCGTAAAGGTGTTGCTGGAAATGTTCGGCGTGCTGGAAATGACGCCGTTGTTGAATGTGTAATTGGCAGCGCGGCCATGGGCTTCATTCCAGCCAGTGGAGAACTCACCACGGAATCCCACGCTCACCATCAATCTTTGAGAGACTCGAATTTCGTCCTGCGCATACAAAGCTGCAAACAACGATCGCCAATTCATTTCCGTTGGAGCGGGGTTGTAGAGAAAAGAGCCCATTGTACCTGTCAAAAAAGTAGCAAGGCTCGTAAAGGTCGCCTGCCCAAATTGGCTGAGCGCGAGGGTGTCATTGGATTGGAACTGCTGAACCCAGGCGCCAAAGCTGAACAGATGCGCGCGATGCTGCAAGCTGACTTTGTCCTGATAAGTGAAAATGTTTCGCGCTACAGTAAGATCGCTTCCATTGTTGCTGCCTGCGAGGCCAACGGCCGCCTGGGGGTTCGAGGCGGCACTGCCGCCAACCACTACTGCGCCGACCGGACGGTCGGATAGAAAACCGGAAACGCTGGCTGCCGGAGTTCCCGGCGTCGGCTCTCCTGTAAAGAAGTAAGCCGCTCTCGAATAACCAATCTCCGCATCATTCAGCAGCGATGACGAAAAGATGTGTGTTTCATCCAGCGTCGCGACCTGTTCGCGAAGAGTGAGCACGTCTGCGCTGTAGGGGTCAGCGATCGTGGCTGTGAAGTCATTCCCATCATCCACGGTGTAGATGGCCGAAGCAGAATCCTTTTGGGAAAAGATGTTATCCACGCGGACGTTGCCAAAGTGCTCGTGTATGGTTTGCAGAGGGCTCGAGAAAACTTCGGCGATTCCACTGAAGTCGGGAGCATTTGCCGGCGGTGTGGGCCAAAGGCTGAGCAACGGTTTGACACTGGCCACGGCTGCGGCCCGCGAAGTCAGGTCGGGCACGAAAGCCGCCGAGGTCTGATGCAGATTCTGAACCAGTCCTTCATAGTTGGCGAAGTAGAATGTCTTATCCTTCCGGGCGGGACCACCGAGCGATGCGCCGAATTGATTGCGCTGAAAGGGAGGCGCGGATGCCAGGTCGAAATAGTTGGGAGCATCGAGATCGTTGTTGCGCAGATACTCATAAACCGAGCCATGCAAGCTGCTGGTTCCCGACTGGGTCACAATAACAACTTGCGCGCCCGGCCGCTTTCCATATTCCGCCCCGTAAGTGTCGCGAAGCACATTGAACTCGCGCACCGCTTCCACACCCATAAGGTTGCCGCTTGGACCACCGGGTTGCATATTGTTTTCCGCCGCGCCGGTGAACTCCACGCCGTTGAGCAAGAACAGATTTTGCTGAGGGCGGTTGCCCGATACAGCAAAATTGTTTCCCGTTGAGGAATTGGAAACGCCTGTCCCGCCAGTCTTTAAGGACGTAAAGTTTACAATTCCCGGATTGAGGGTCAACAACTCATCGAAACTGCGCCCGTTGAGCGGCAGCGCCTTGATTTCTTCTTCCCCTACCAGCCCAGGAGTATCCTCCGTCGAGGCATTCACAATCGAGGCGTCGGCATGCACAACCACCTGTTGCTTCTCACCGCTTAATGTAAGGCGGATGCCGACATCCGCGTCCTCGCCGACGGCCAGGCGCACTCCGGTTCTGGTTTCCTGGGCAAAACCCTTTTTATTGACGACGATTTCGTAGTTGCCAACGGGCAGTGAAAGAACCTGAAATCGACCTGAATCGTCGGTGACTGTATTTCTGATCATTCCCGTGTCGACGTCCTTGACAACTACGCTTGCAGCAGAGAGGACCGCGCCCGACGGATCGGTGACGGTTCCGGTCAACTGCGACGAGGTTTGAGCCACCGCATGAGGGGTCAATCGGGGAAGCATTGTCAGAGCTATGAAAAGAGAGAGGGAGGAAACGAAGATACGGCGAGCATGCACCCGGTTGGCCCGGAACGCACAGGTATTCACAGCAGCCTCCGAAATTTCAGTATTTAAGGTTGAAAAGTCTTTAACGAGCTTGAATTCTATTCACGACTATATACGAATATATACGAATTATGCAACCTATAAGCATATTGAAACGCTCGGAAAAGGGTATAGTTATTGAAGGGCTGAGGGAGCCGGGGAACGAGGGAACGGTCAGCGTACAAACGCCGACGGCCTGCTGAATGCCGCCTTACGGCCGAATAATCATGACCTCAGTGGCCTTGATGAGGGCGGCGACAGTGTCGCCGGGCTGGAGGTCGAGATCGCGCACGGCGTCGGCGGTGATGATGGAGGTCACGCGCTGGTCGCCGATGGAAAGAACGACCTTTGCCATCAGGCCCTCGATGACGATCTCAGCGACCGTTCCGCGCAACTGGTTGCGGCCGCTGATGCGGCCCGAGCCCTTGGGTGCGGAGTCGGGGTTCGGCTGCGAAGCGGAAAGGAACTTGTCCAAAGTGCCGAGCGGGATGCGGTGATGGCCCCCCGGAGTCTTCACGGTTTGAATGCGCCCGGCCAATATCCAGTGCTTCAGGGCTGGGTAGCTCATTCCGAGCTTGGTTGCCGCCTGGCGCGGCGTTAGGAGTGTTTGAGAGGTCATAGAGTTGCGCGAATTCTTCCCCCACCAGTACATTACGCTATCCGCGGCGAGTGCGGCATCCGGCTGAAAAGGAGCCAACTGGCCGCAGGGTCCCGCGAAGGCACCGTGACAGCTGTCACTCGACAGCACCCTGTTCAGATGATAGCCTTGCCCGTGGCAATTCTTCGGGACCTTGCAAGGTCCGTTCCGGCGTCATTCGGCTTTGAAATATTGAATTTGGAGGGTTAGTGACTGCGATGAATCGTCTGTGTTTAATTCTGGGTGCGAGCGCGCTTTCGTCCATTGTGGCGGTCTTCAAGCGCCAATACAAAACCGCGGTGGGTGTTCTGGGCATGCTGCTTCCCGCATTCGCCGGCGCGGAGCCGGCACACGCGGGCGGAGGAGAAGCCAACCTGACGCTCCCGGATTTGTCGTCCGTTAATTTTCTCGGCATGAACGGACATTCCCTGCTGATGTGGGGAATGCTGTTCTGCGTCGGCGGCCTGTTGTTCGGCCTCACGATTTACATGCAGTTGAAGAACCTGCCGGTTCATCGCTCGATGCGCGAGATCTCGGAGATGATCTACGAGACGTGCAAGACGTATTTGACAACGCAGGGCAAGTTCCTTCTTCTGCTCTGGGCTTTCATCGCGGTCATTATCGCGCTATACTTCGGCGTTCTGGCGCCGGTCGAGGGAAAACCGATTGCCGTTACGCTGCCGGTCATTTTGTTGTTCTCCCTTATCGGCATGGGGGGCAGCTACGGGGTGGCATGGTTCGGGATTCGCGTCAATACCTTTGCCAACTCGCGGACGGCTTTCGCAGGATTGCGCGGCAAACCGTATCCCGTATATGCGATTCCGCTCAAGGCCGGCATGAGCGTGGGCATGATGCTGATCTCGGTCGAGCTGCTCATGATGCTCATCATCCTTTTGTTCATCCCGCGCGATTATGCGGGCCCATGCTTCATTGGCTTCGCGATCGGCGAATCGCTGGGCGCCGCAGCCCTGCGTATTGCCGGCGGCATATTCACCAAGATTGCCGATATTGGCGCCGACCTCATGAAGATCGTCTTCAAGATCAAGGAAGACGATGCACGCAACCCGGGAGTCATCGCGGACTGCACGGGCGATAACGCGGGCGACTCCGTGGGCCCGAGCGCCGACGGCTTTGAAACCTACGGCGTCACCGGAGTGGCCCTGATCACATTCATTTTGCTGGCCGTCCCGAACTCCACCACGCAGGTGCAACTGCTGGTATGGATCTTCGTCATGCGCGTGGCCATGCTGGTTTCCAGTTCGGGCGCCTATTTTCTCAATGGCGCAATAGCCCGTGCAAGATACGCGAACTCCGACGAAATGGACTTCGAGGCGCCACTGACCTCGCTGGTATGGATCACGTCCATCATCTCCATCATCCTGACCTTCATCGTCTCCTACCTGATGATCCCCGCTCTCGGTGACGGAACGCTCTGGTGGAAGCTGTCTTGCATCATATCTTGCGGAACACTGGCGGGCGCGATCATTCCGGAGTTGGTTAAGGTTTTCACTTCAACTAACTCGAGCCATGTGAAAGAGGTCGTAAAGTCAGCGCAGGAAGGCGGAGCTTCCCTGGGCATCCTGTCGGGATTCGTGGCAGGCAATTTTTCGGCCTACTGGCTGGGACTCAGCATGGTCGCGCTTATGGGAATGGGCTATTACTTCACAACCGGCGCGTCCATGGCGAACCTGATGCTGGCTCCAGCCGTGTTCGCCTTTGGCCTCGTCGCGTTCGGCTTTCTGGGCATGGGCCCGGTTACGATTGCCGTGGATTCCTACGGGCCCGTTACCGACAATGCTCAGTCCGTCTACGAGCTGTCGCTGATCGAAAACGTGCCCGGCATCGAAGCCGAGTTGAAAAGGGACTTCAACATCGACGTGAAGTGGGAACGCGCAAAAGACCTGTTGGAAGCCAACGATGGATGCGGCAACACATTCAAGGCTTCGGCGAAGCCGGTGCTGATCGGCACCGCCGTGGTCGGCGCGACCACCATGATCTTTTCGATCATCATGGCCCTGACCGGGGGACTGACCCATGACGTCGCAAAGCTCTCTCTGCTGCACGCGCCATTCCTGCTCGGGCTGATCACCGGCGGGGCAATGATCTACTGGTTCACCGGAGCTTCAACGCAGGCGGTCACCACCGGCGCTTATCGCGCAGTCGAGTTCATCAAGGCGAACATCAAACTTGAAGGCGTGGAGAAGGCATCGGTCAGCGACAGCAAGAAGGTGGTGCAAATCTGCACGCAGTACGCGCAGAAGGGCATGTTCAACATCTTTCTCGCCGTCTTCTTCGCTACACTCGCGTTCGCGTTCCTTGAGCCGTTCTACTTTATCGGTTATCTGATCTCGATTGCCATCTTCGGCCTGTACCAGGCTATCTTTATGGCCAATGCAGGCGGTGCATGGGACAACGCGAAGAAGATCGTCGAGGTCGTTCTGAAGCAGAAAGGGACGCCTCTGCACGACGCAACCGTGGTCGGAGACACCGTAGGCGACCCGTTCAAAGACACCTCGTCGGTGGCAATGAACCCTGTGATCAAGTTCACCACTCTGTTCGGATTGCTTGCTGTCGAGCTTGCTGCGACGCTCAGTAAGGGCCACTCGACGCTTACACTGGAGCTGGCGGTTGTATTCTTCCTGGTGTCGGTGACCTTCGTGTGGAGATCGTTCTATGGAATGAGGATTGAAACCAGAGGCGCCTCACAGCTCGAAGCCAAGCGCTCTGCTGCAGAGAAGGTAAAAGTAGGCAACTGATTCCCGTCTTGGTAATCGAAGAAAACGCCGTCTGGAAACGGGCGGCGTTTTTCTTGTGCCCCAAATTACGGCACCGAACGGACCATGTGCATATTCCCGGTCGGCTGACGGCCTCGGTAAAACACCGCAATCTCCACAACTCGCACAGCCCGGCCAGCCAATTGCACCGTTTCTGCGTCTTGTGCCCGACCCCGCATAGGGCTACGCTTGGAGTGTGGGGCCGGAAACCTGGCCGGAATCCCAGGGCTTTGCCCTGATTTTGGGGCATAGCAGACTGCTCAAACCCGCGTCGCACTAGGCTGTTTGTAACTTTCCACAGGCAAATGGCCGTGTTTAGAGGGCATGTGCGTTAAATGTCACGAAAATACTAGATGTTGTGGTTTCTTGTTGACACGCACCACAGACAGCGGTATTTTTTCATCTGCGGCTGTAAACGGACTGTTAAGAAAAACAGCGCAGGCCGAGCGATTCCAGTGTTCAAGTGCTCATTTTGAGCGCCAGGCGGATGGGCATTTGCTGACATGAATGCACCCTGGCTGGTAGCTCAGGGTGCCGGGTAACGAGGAGGATGCCGGAAGCGCCGGTGGGCCGCTAAGGGTACCGGATCTGGCGGCTTTTTCCGATCCTTTTTTCCGTTTGTTTTCAATACGTTGCAAGCTATCTTGCTCACCGGCATTGGTGCCGGGCGGATGGTATTTTTCACCGGTTTTGCTCTATGGAGGAACCAAGATGAACGAGGCTCAGCTTCAGACTTCGAGTGCTGCTATCCCGGCCACCCCGCACACCCAGCAGGGCCTGACCTTTGCCCGCCGTTTTTCCACGGAAGGCATCTCGCCTTACGACGAGCTCGAATGGGAGCGGCGGACCGCCTCCATTAGCGATGCCAAGGGCAACACGATCTTCGAGCAGAAGGACGTGGAGGTGCCCGCGGACTGGTCGATGACGGCGACCAACATCGTGGCCTCGAAGTACCTGCATGGTCGGATGGGCACGCCGGAGCGCGAAACCGGCGTCCGCCAGCTTGTGAGCCGCGTTGTAGAGACCATCCGCGGCTGGGGCATGGCTCGCGGTTACTTTGCCACGGATGTTGATGCCGCCATCTTCCACGACGAGCTGGCGCACCTGCTGCTGACGCAGAAGGTGGCGTTCAACTCGCCCGTATGGTTCAACGTGGGCTGCGACCGGCTGGAGCCGGATGCCGACGGGCAGAACTGGCACTGGGATCCGGTGACGGGCGGCGTACAGTACACGGCTTCGGGTTACAAGAACCCGCAGTGCTCGGCCTGCTTCATCAACGCGGTAGACGATTCGCTGGACTCGATTTTGACGCTGGCCAAGACCGAGGGAATGCTCTTCAAGTGGGGCTCGGGAACGGGGACGAATCTGTCGTCGCTGCGTGGGTCGATGGAGCTGCTTTCGGGCGGCGGCCAGGCGAGCGGACCGTTGAGCTTCATGCGCGGCTTCGACGCATTTGCCGGCGTGATCAAGAGTGGCGGCAAGACGCGCCGCGCAGCCAAGATGGTGATCCTGAATGTGGACCACCCCGACATCGTGGAGTTTATCGAGTGCAAGGCCAAGGAAGAGGCAAAGGCTTTCACGCTGATCAAGGCGGGCTACGACGGATCGGGACCGGATTCCGAGGCATTCTCGTCGATCTTCTTCCAGAACGCCAACAATTCCGTCCGGGTCAGTGACGAGTTTATGCGCGCCTATGAGGCCGATGGCGACTTTACCACCCATACGGTGAAGGGCCACGAGCCGGTGGCGACGTACAAGGCACGCGACATCATGAAAAAGATCGCAGAGTCTACGTGGCTGTGCGGCGATCCGGGCATGCAGTTCGACACCACCATCAATAAGTGGCACACGAGCAAGAACACGGCGCGCATCAACGCGTCGAATCCCTGCTCGGAGTACATGTTCCTCGATAACTCGGCCTGCAATCTGTCCAGCCTGAACCTGATGCGGTTTGTCACGCCGTCGGGAACGTTCGACATCCCGGCCTACCGGCACGCCATCTCGGTGATTATCACCGCCATGGAGATCCTGGTGGACAATTCGGGCTATCCGACCGAGGCCATCGCGCGCAACTCGCACGACTACCGGCCGCTGGGGCTGGGCTACGCCAACCTGGGTGCGCTGCTGATGTCATTTGGCCTGCCTTACGATTCAGTGGCCGGCCGCGATCTGGCTGCGGGCATGACTGCGATCATGTGCGGACAGGCTTACTTGCAGTCGGCGGTAATTGCCGCGCAGTGCCCGCCGCTGGCCTCGGCCACGCCGCTCACCGCTTCAGTAGAGCACCAGGGCGGAGCTTGTCCGGGGTTTTACGTCAACCGCGAGCCGTTTTTGGATGTAATTAGAATGCACCGCGCCGAGGTGAACAACATCGGCAAGTCGCGGGCTGCTGCTGCTGCGGGCGAACCGTTTGCCGTGCCGCAACTCGACTCGCTCATCGACGCCAGCCGCGAGTGTTGGGACATGGCGCTGGCCTACGGCGAGCGATACGGCTACCGCAACTCGCAGGTCACCGTTCTTGCACCCACCGGCACCATCGGCTTCATGATGGATTGCGACACTACCGGCATTGAGCCTGATCTCGCGCTGGTCAAGTACAAGAAGCTGGTGGGCGGCGGCAACATCAAGATTGTCAACCAAACGGTGGCCCCGGCGCTGTTCAAGCTGGGCTATACCGTCGACGAGGTGAACGCGATCGTCAGCTACATCGACGCGACAGGCACCATCGAGGGCGCGCCGGGCATCAAGCCGGAGCATCTCTCTGTCTTCGATTGCAGCTTCAAGCCCCTCAAGGGTACGCGCTCCATTCATTACATGGGGCACATCAAGATGATGGCGGCGGCGCAGCCCTTCCTTTCGGGCGCCATCTCGAAGACCGTGAACCTGCCGCACGAAGCCAGCGTGGAAGATGTGGCCGAGGCCTACGCTGAAAGCTGGCGGCAGGGCATTAAGGCTGTGGCGATTTACCGCGACGGATCGAAGGGCACGCAGCCGTTGAACACGAGCATGGATGCGAAGAAGGAGCCTTCGGCGCTCGATGTGGCGGGTAGCCGCCTGTTGAGCCATCTGGCCGCTTCGCAACCGGCCGCCGAAGCCGACCTGAAGACCCTGGAGACCCATGCAGGCGACAAGCTGGAGGTGAGCGCGAAGCAGATGCTCGCCGCCGCGCAGGCATTCCAGAAGGCGCTCGAGGAGATTGCCACGGCCGCGGCACTGCCGGTACTCGCGGCTTCACCGTCGCTCGACGCTGCCACCGATCTGGCCACGACAAATGAGCAGGACCTGAACGCGCCGCCGCGCGCGGTGCGCCACCGACTGCAGGCGGAGCGCGCGTCCGTCACGCACAAGTTCTCCATCGCCGGTCACGAGGGCTACATCACCGTCGGACTCTATCCCAGTGGGCAGCCGGGCGAGATCTTCATCCGCATGGCCAAGGAGGGATCGACGGTCTCCGGCCTGATGGACGCCTTCGCCACTTCGATCTCGCTTGCCTTGCAGCATGGCGTGCCGCTGAAGGTGCTGTGCGAGAAGTTCGCGCACACGCGCTTCGAGCCCTCCGGCTGGACCGGCAACGAGCAGATCGGCTACGCCAAGAGCCTGATGGATTACATCTTCCGTTGGCTCAACTTGCGCTTCCTTTCCGGCGAGCAGTTGACGCTCTTCTCCGGGCTGGCTCCCAGGGCGCCGCAACTGCCTGTCTCGCCCAGCCTGCTTCCTGAGAGTGATCCCGACGAGGACGATCCGGTTGCGACGCAGCAGCACTTGGCTCGGTTGGCCGAAGAGGTGGCAAAGCGGCTGAACCAGATGAGCGGGCACGCGGGCGGCGTGGCCGCGGGCGGCGGAATCGCGCCGGAGGCGCAGGCGCGGCAGACGCACGCGGCGGACCCCGGGCAGTTGCCCAGCCTGCAGGACCGCGGGTTGTATCACGCGGCCGACGCCATGCGCGAGATGTACGACATGGGCGACGCGCCTAGTTGCAATGTGTGCGGAGCGATCATGGTGCGCAACGGCAGTTGCTACCGCTGCATGAGCTGCGGGTCAACCAGCGGATGCAGCTAAGGTCTCGCTTCGGCGCGCACAAGCCAGCTGAGGGCTCATCGGTAAAACCAGTTGACGAGATCAGCTGCTTAGTTTCTGGAAGAGCTCTTCAGAATAGAGTGCGCGCAACCGAAGCGAGCGGCAGGAATACGCAATTTGGAAGATGGCTGACAAGAAATAATAATTCGAAAATCGGTGTTTGAGGCAAGCTCGGCGTGCAGCAGGGATCGCGCGGCAG
The DNA here is from genome assembly GCA_021781255.1 of Acidobacteriota bacterium. The sequence goes on along the minus strand of JAJXXG010000453.1, from coordinate 982 downwards.
CAGGCGCGACGGAGTTAGCCGCCACCACCCCTCAACAAAAAAGGCGCCTGCTCGCGTATCCATAACAAAATAAAACACAATATCTTTCGGGTTAACCTCGCGCGGCAGATGTCTGGGAGAGGGCGGAAACACGCCGGCGTGGCCCCGCGGACGATTAGAGTTTTGGTCATTAAAATGCTGCTCTGCGGGGAAGGTTCGGTGTGGAAATTGATCGAGCCTGCCTCGTAAAGGGTTCTTTGAGAAGGTGCGGCTTTAGCATCTGAGGGCGACGCCCAGATTATGAGAAACCCGATTCCAGATCATGAAAAATCCGATTCTTAACACAGGCGCTGGCAATCCATTCGCAACGATCGTTCGTGCATGTGGGGTTCGGTGTGAGTGTGTATGTCTACCTTCACTCGGGTGAGCAAGAAAATTTCAAATTGGAGGAAAATCGCATGTTGAAGGTCCTCACGACTCAGAGACTGGGTATGACCTGGGTGCTGGCGGCTTTGCTCGGCGTTGGCATCTGGGTTCCTGGTCTGATGGCACAAGCTAATAAAGGCATTATCTCCGGTACCGTTACAGATACATCTGGAGCGGTGGTAGTGGGAGCGAACGTAGAGGTAAAGGACGTCGGTACAGGCATCACTTATCCCGCGGTGACCGATTCCCAGGGCCATTACCTCATTCCGGAGTTGCTCGTAGGCAACTACCAGGTTCAGGCCAGTAAGACCGGCTTCCGAACAATGGTTCACTCGGGCATCACGCTGACGGTCGGCGTGCACCTGCTGGTTGATTTCGAGCTTCCCGTCGGAGAAGCCAAGGAAGTGGTCACAGTGACGGGCGAGGTGTCACAGGTGGATTCGACGACCGCGACCGTTTCCAGCCTGGTCGCCCCCAGACAGATGGCGGACCTGCCGCTCAACGGCCGCAATTTTGAGCAGTTGTTGTCCCTGGCGGCCGGCGTGCAATATATCTCCCAGAACGGGGGAGGCGGTGG
>JAJXXG010000514.1 GCA_021781255.1 Acidobacteriota bacterium | reverse complement strand
TCCTGAAGCCTTTGTCAATCTCCTTGACTTGAGCTATGTGGAGGATGTGCTCGACCGTCAGTCGGCAATAGAGCTGCTGCGCACTGAGCTGCCGCATCGGGCCTCGCGTGCTCTCGTGCTGGAAGAAGGATATCCAGGCTATGACACGAGCGTCGGCTGGTTTGGTTACAGCCGCCAACAGATTCGTGAGGGCGTGCAGCGAAGCATGGATCAAGGATTTCACGCCTTCAAGCTGAAGGTGGGCGGAGTGCTCAGCGAGGACGTTGATCGCGCAAATTTCCTACGTGAAATCGTGGGACCTGAAGCAACCCTTATGTTGGACGCCAATCAGCATTGGAGTTATCTGGAGGCCGTCACTGCGTGCGCGGAGCTTGCGGCAATGAATCCTTTTTGGATTGAGGAACCTACTCATCCCGACGATATCGATGCTCATCGGCGGCTCGCCGCGCAGATTGCGCCTCTGCGGCTTGCCATCGGAGAACACGTGCCGAACCGCGTGGTCTTCAAAAACTATCTTCAGGCTGGGTGTATCTCATTCCTTCAGCCGGATTGCACGCGCCTTGGTGGCATCAGCGAATTTCTGACCGTGAGCCTGCTGGCGCGCAAATTCAATGTGCCCGTGGTTCCACATGTCGGCGATATGGGCCAGATTCATCAGCACCTGGTCTTGGTGAACCATATTGCTATGGGGCACGATAGGATTTTTCTGGAGCACATCCCGCACCTGCGCAATCATTTCGTCAACCCGGCCTCAGTAAGCGGAGGACGCTACAGCACACCGCAGGAACCGGGCAGTAGTTCTGACCTAATCTCCCTGCAATCCTGATGTGTCATTCCAATTGCCGTGCAACCTAAGATACCAATGAAGAAGAGAAAGCCGACATCTTCACCGGAAAGCTCAAAATTCCTGAAGCAGGAACTGTCAGCGATGCTGCGTGCGGAGATTGTTGCCGGAAATCTGGTGCCCGGACAACGGATTGTGGAAAGCTTCTGGGCTTCTCGATTCGGCGTTGCACAAATCTCAGTGCGCGAGGCTATCAACCTTCTCATCTCCGACGGCTTTGTCACCAAAGCCACCGGACGCAGTGCCCGGGTCACGAGCTACAGCAAAATTGATATTGCTGAAATTTATGAAGTGCGCGGTGCGCTTGAGGGATTGGCGGCTCGCCTGGCAACTGAGCGGAAAGCGGATACGCAGCCACTTCGGCAATACGTTGTTGAAATGCAGTCTTCCATCGCAAAAGGTGATATGCGCAGGTTGCTCGATGCAGATATGCAGTTTCACCTGCAGTTATGTGAACTGAGCGGAAATTCCACTCTTGCTGCGTATTCTCGAACGCTGCTGGTGCCTCTCTTTGCCTTCGTCTCCATGCGTGTAGCACTAATACATCAGGAACCGCAGGCGTGGAAAGCCGATATCATTCGCCACAAGCGGGTTCTTGAACTTATTGAGGAGGGGGATCCAGCCTCGGCTGAGTTTGCGGTCAGAGCTGCGCTCAGTAGATTTGCCCAGCGCGCACGCGACATTTGGGAGACAGCTTCACAGGGTGAAAAAGCAAAGTAGCGCAGAACGCAAAAACGCTGAATAAAGCGATTTTTCATTACGATTTCTCTTGCAATTGTAGACCTCGGAACGAGTAAGATGATTGCGTTCTTCTGAGGTGAATTTGCGATGAATGTGAGAACCTGTCTTGCGTCTGTTTTTCCCTTGTGCGCTGCTCTGTTGCTGTGCCTTCCCGCCACGCCCGTAGCCCAGGCGCAAAGCAAGTCCACTCCGGCCTATCTAAATCCGTCTCTTCCCGCGGCGGTTCGCGCCAAGGACCTTGTAGGGCGGATGACGCTTGAGGAAAAGGCTTCCCAACTCGTAAATCAGGCTCGTGCCATTCCCCGCCTGAAAATCCCGGCATATGACTGGTGGAGCGAGGCGCTGCACGGGGTGGCTGTTAACGGCACCACGGAATTTCCTGAGCCCATCGGACTGGGCGCAACTTTTGATGTTCCCGGAATCCACGAGATGGCCATCGATATCGGTACTGAGGCGCGCGTGGTACACAAGGAATCGCTGAAAGACGGTGGATCAGTGATTTTTCACGGCCTCGATTTCTGGGCTCCAAATTTGAATATCTTTCGCGATCCTCGATGGGGACGTGGCCAGGAGACCTACGGCGAAGATCCGTTTCTCACCGGGCGCATGGGAGTGGCATTTGTTACCGGAATGCAGGGCAACAATCCCAGCTATTACCGCGTCATCTCTACTCCTAAGCACTTTGACGTGCACAGCGGTCCGGAACCCACACGGCATTTTGCAGACGTGGACGTGAGCTTGCATGACGAAGTGGACACTTACCAACCGGCCTTTCGTGCGGCAATTGTGCAAGGCAAAGCTGGGTCAGTGATGTGCGCTTACAATGCCATCAAGGGTCAACCGGCCTGCGCCAATCAATATTTGCTGCAGCACTTGTTGCGCGGATCCTGGGGATTCAAGGGATATGTGGTCTCCGATTGTGATGCTGTGCAGGACATTTTCCATGGCCACCGTTACCGTCCCACCCAGGCACAGGCAACAGCCATCTCCATGGAACGCGGCATGGATAATGAGTGTGCGGATTTCACCTCCATCGTGAAAGATGATCACGACTATAAGCCCTACATTGAGGCTGTTCAGCAGGGTTACTTGAGCCAGGCCGCGATGGATCGTGCGCTTGTCCGGCTCTTCACCGCACGGATCAAGCTCGGCCTTTTCGCGCCTGCAGGGGCGGATCCCTACGCCAACGTAGATCCTGGTCAGTTGAATAGTCCGGCACATCGCGCTCTGGCACGCAAGCTTGCCGATGAGTCCATGGTGCTCTTGAAGAATGACGGCACACTGCCGCTCAAACCCGGGATCAAAAACATCGCGGTTGTTGGCCCTCTCGCGGATCAGACGCGCGTTTTGCTCGGTAACTACAACGGCATTCCCACGCACACGGTGTCTATGCTGGAAGGGCTGAAAGCTGAATTCCCACACG
>JAJXXG010001075.1 GCA_021781255.1 Acidobacteriota bacterium | reverse complement strand
GGGGGCGTCTGGTCGAGCGTTGTGACTTCCTCTCGTATCACGCGAATGCGGGGCTCGGCTTGAATGGCTGCCGAGATGCGGCGGGAAAACTCCAGGCGATCGACGGCGAGGGCATGCCCAGCCGGGACGGCGGTTTCGTCGGCGAAGCGCAAGAGCGCGGAGCCGGCGCGGCGCATCTCCTGCTTGAGGAGCCAGGGCGCGGTGAAAGGCGCCTCGCTTTTAAGTGAGTTCGAGCAGACGAGTTCGCCGAAGTCGGTGGTCTGGTGGGCAGGCGTCAGGCGCGGTTTGCCGTCGACGAGGGCGCGCATCTCGTAAAGATCCACCTGACAACCCAGGCGCGCCGCGGTGAGCGCAGCCTCAGGTCCGGCGAGCCCACCTCCAATAACGCGAATCTTCACGAACGAGCCTCCGCTTGATCCTGGTGCTGGGCGGGCGCGGCAACGCCTTCGGCGAGGCGGCGGATGGCGTCTCCGCCGAGACGCACGTTGCGCCATTCGTCCAGAAATTCGGCGCCCATGGCGCGGTAGAAATCGATGGCGGGAGTATTCCAGTCCAGAACCTCCCACTGCAGGCGCTGGCAGCCGCCGGCAACGGCGATGGCAGCTACGCGCTTCAGCAGCGCCTTGCCGATGCCGAGGCCGCGGAGCTGCGGCAGGACAAACAGGTCTTCGAGGTAGATGCCGGGCCGGCCCATCCAGGTGGAGTAGTTGTAAAAGAACAGGGCAAAGCCGGCGGGCTGGCCGTCATGCTCGGCGATCAGGCAGGAGTAGAACGGGTGAGGGCCAAAGCCGTCGCGCAGCAGACCCTCCTCAGTGGCCACGACCGCATCCGGGGCGCGCTCATAGGCGGCCAAGGCGCGGATAAAGGCCAGAATCTGCGCAACATCGGCCGCGGTTGCATTGCGGATTTCCGTTCCCATCTTTCAATTTTAGGGCCTTGCAGCGACGGGCCGGCCGGAGACGCGCCGGCACCGACGACAGGAATCCGAAGGGTCCATGGTCCGACGGCAGTCCAGTTTCACCGTCCAACGGAGGAAAATCGGCAATTCCTGCAGTGTGATACAGGCCACACGCGCATCGGGGCCGACCACACTACCATGAGAGTCGTCGCCGGTGTGGCTCAAACTGGGAACTTAAGGGCGGATATCTCCGTCAAGACAAACGTGAGCCGCACCTGGTTCCCGGTTTGCCGAAGCGTCAATATCCGCGGCCCTCTTGTGCAGGGTACTGGGTTGGATTTAACGTGGGTTCTGCCCACAATTGCGTTCCGACGGGTGAGTTTAACCCGTGGCGCCTGTGACTTTGGAGATATTTTGAGCCTGCGGGAAGAAGATCCTGCCGCTCTCAAGGAGACGAGATGAAAAGTACTGTTTCACGTTGGCTGGGCTTGGCCGCCGCGGCAGTTCTGGTGCTGGCGATGATGCCCGCTCATGCACAGCAGGCGGCTGCGGCGACTAACGGCAAGATCCACGGCAAGGTCATCAACCCCACGGGCCAGCCGCAGGGAAGCGGAACGGTGAGCCTCTCGACGGATGGCGGCGCCACCCTGAAGTACACCTTTCCGGTGGACGACTCCGGCAGCTACACCGGCGAAGCACCCGCGGGAACATACATGGTGGTCTATCGCGCGGCAGACACGCCGGCGGGGAAGATGGTTGATTCCATTCGCGGCGTAAAGGTGGTCGCCGGACAGGACACGGAGCAGGACGTGGACATGTCGCGCCAGGAATACCTGGACAAGATGTCGCCGGACCAGCGGAAGCAACTGGAGGATTTGAAGAAGCAGAACGCCGACGCGCTCAAGGCCAATGCTCTGATCAACCAGCTCAACAACGATCTGAAGCAGGTGACACAGGATAAGCGCGACATCGACGGGGCAACAGCAGCCGCGACGCAGAGCCTGGGCGCATCAGCCTCAAGGACCGATATTGCCAACAAGGCGGCGGAGATCAAGACGGCGAAGTACAACGACATTGTGAGCACGATGACGAAGGACACAGGGCTGAAGCCGGACGAGGCCCTGCTGTGGGATCAACTGGGCTACGGCCAGGCGGGGCTGGGGCAGACCGATGCGGCCATTACGTCCTACAAGAAGGCAGTGGATCTTGAGACCGCGTCGAAGAAGCCGCGCATGGCGATTATCGGACAGGCGCAGGAGGGCATGGGCGAGATCTACGCGCGGACGGGCAAGGTTTCCGACTCCAATACGGCCTTTGATGCCGCCGCGAAGGCGGATCCGGGCAATGCGCTGCTGTATATGAAGAATCAGGCGATCATCTTCTTCCAGCAGAACAACGGGCCGGCACAGGTGGCGGCAGCGGACGAGGCCATCAAGTCCGACCCGAACCAGTCCGATCCGAATCTGGCGGTTCTGTACTACATCAAGGGCCAAGGGCTGGTGCAAAACGCCACAGTGGATCCCAAGACCAACCGGATCGTGCTTCCGGCCGACTGCACGGCAGCCTACCAGAAGTATCTGGAACTGGCGCCGACCGGGCAGTTTGCGCAGGAGGTTACCGGCATTCTGCAACAGGCCGGCGAGAAGATCAGCTCGTCTTACAAGGCGAAGCGATAGAAACGCATTCGAGAGCCGCAAGCAAAAGGCGTCCGCAATAGCGGGCGCCTTTTGTTTCTTCTGACTGCGCGCGACCGCCCGGGCGTGCGCTACCGTCTACAATCCATTGCATGGCCGGTCGATCAACGGAGGCATTGCCAACAGGCACATTGCTGAGCTACGCCGAAGCAACAGCGGTGGTGGCCGAGCGCGCCCGGCGGCTGGCGCGGACGAAGCCGGCGATTGAGAGCGTACCCCTGGGCCGCGCCGCGGGACGCGTGCTGGCAGAGATTCTGCGCGCCGATGCCGACCAGCCGCCGTTCGCCCGCTCCACGCGCGACGGGTATGCCTGCCGGGCCGCTGAGATTTCAACGCATGGAGCACTCAGGATCACGGGCACAACACGCGCTGGCGATGCCCCCGCCGGACGGCTGGCGCAAGGGGCCGCATGGGAGATCATGA
>JAJXXG010000782.1 GCA_021781255.1 Acidobacteriota bacterium | reverse complement strand
GGTACTCCCCGCCAATCTTCATTGCGAGTTTTACCTTGCTCATGTCCACAGACGGATAGGGAAGGATACTTGCTAAATCGTAAAAAGGAGCAAGCCGCACAACTCCGTTCTGGCCGAGAAGCAGAGAGTAGTTCTTCGCATGGGCATCTGTTCCCGCTATCAACCAGTTGAACGCAATCGCATCCAGAAAGGATGGAACGTCCTCGTCCGGACTGCTGGACTGCTCCCTGAGCAGTTCGACGATCCGCCGCACTCCCGGTCCGCCCTCATTTTCGTACTTCCGCGTCGGGTGCAGGCCGAGGGCCTGGCACATATCTTCCTGGTGGATGCGCACCCATCGCCCCCCGGCGCGCGCGCGGTCATACCGCTCGACAACAATAGCGATCTCATTCTGAAACCGCAGTACATTCGAGTTCGGAACAATGAGGCCCAGCGCACGCGCAAGTTGCAGGGAGAAATGCTCGTTCTCTGCGTGTCCGTCCCACTCTCCTGTTGGCGGTTTCAGGATGTGCGTGGTGGGAATGCGGCCAGACGGCACTCCCCACCGCCTGCGCTCAAACAGAAGCGCTGTCTTCGGCTGTGCGCCCGCAAGGCTGAACTGTCCCGTATCACTCGCGGCCCGCCATGCAGAATGGTCGGCGCGCAGAGCAAGCAGGCGCTCCGCCACATTCGCTTCTGTGAGCCATTGAACTTCCCGCGCAGATGGCTCCGCAATCAAGGTTTCCAGCCGTTCAGGAGTGACAAACTGAACGGCTCCGGCGCAGTCCTCGCCCACATGGGTAATCAGCCGGAAGACATTCTTCGGCGAGACCTGGAAGCGTTTGCCCCAGTTCTGGAGAACACGGTCATTATCAGGCAGCAATCCCCACAGGAACGCCTCGATCCGGGCATGACCGTGGGTCGCCGAACCGAGCGGCATAGACAGCGAGAGCGGATACGAATCTGGATCGCTCCTCCATGCGTCGCTGTAGGCAAACGAGAGCCTGGAGTCCTTGTAATGGACTGTCCCGACCTCCCGGCCATCCAGCAGAGCAATGAGTTGATTGGTCATGGGCGCTTCTTCAGGGAATCGAGAATGCTGTTAATGTCTACCTTCCTGGGTTCGCTGGCCGGGGCCGCCTTCTGCGAGCGGTCAGCAGCAAGATCAAGAGAAACTCCTAATGCCTTGAGTGTTCGGAGAACAAGGCCGATTTCAGCGCGCGGTTTCCCCTGCTCCACTTCCACGATCCACTTGCGGCTAGTTCCCGCCTTCTCCGCCAGGTCACTTTGATCCATCGCCAGCTTGACGCGGCGCTCCCGAATGAAAGCGCCTAAATCAGTTGCAGTCCGTATCCGCATAGCCGGAACCTCCCCTGCGCTGCAATCCAAGAGTAACCGATCGGTGACATATTGCAAAGTGCGCGTTCGGTTACTTTCGGAGAAGTAACCGCTCGTGGACAAGCGGCGCATGTCTCAAAGGCCTTTCGGGGTTTACCGCTGGATTGGATAAAATCAGCGGCTTCACGGCCTTGGGCCTTAGACTGTTGACTGGACCGATTTACCATATCCTTGTGATTTCATTGGGGTTTTGAAAACCCCATTGCAGCAGGTAGCTGCTGAGGGCTTGGGACAACTTCCATGAGGTCAGGTCTTTCGGTTATTTGGGTTGAAATGGAGCGAAAAACAATAGTGGACCAGGCTACACATAACAAAATCGTCTCCTTTATCTGGGGTATCGCCGATGATGTTCTGCGTGATCTATTCAAGCGCGGCAAGTACCCCGATGTCATTCTCCCCATGTGCGTGATCCGTCGCATGGATGCGGTGCTTGAACCAACGAAGCAAGCCGTCCTCGATACCAAGAATATGCTGGATGCCGCTCTCATCACAGAGCAACGAGCTGCTCTGTGCGGTGCGTCCGGCCAGGCTTTTTACAACACGTCGAAGTTCACTCTCCGTGATCTCAAATCTCGCGGAAGCCAGCAGCAGTTGCTCGCAGATTTCGAGGACTATCTCAACGGCTTTTCTCCCAACGTCCAGGACATCCTCGACAACTTCAAGTTCCGCAATCAGCTTCCGACGTTGTCCAAAGCCGATGCCCTCGGCACACTGATCAACAAGCTCCTCGATCCAGAAATCGATCTTTCCCCGGCAGGCGTTGACAATCACTCGATGGGGACCATCTTTGAGGAGCTGGTTCGCAAGTTCAACGAAGACAATAACGAGGAAGCAGGCGAACACTGGACTCCGAGAGACGCCGTTCGCCTCATGGCGAATCTGATATTCCTGCCCGTTGACAAAGAGATCAAGTCGGGGACGTACCTGCTATACGACTGCGCCTGCGGAACCGGTGGAATGCTCACAGTCGCAGAGCAGACCCTGATCGAGATTGCGGCGAAGCAAAACCAATCCGTGAAGTGCCTCCTCTACGGCCAGGAGATCAATCCCGAGACTTACGCGGTCTGCAAGGCCGACATGCTGCTCAAGGGCGAAGGCGAAAGCGCGGACCACATCGTTGGCGGAGCGGAGTGGTCAACCCTTGCTCACGACGCGTTTCCCGCGCAAGAGTTCGACTTCATGCTCGCCAATCCGCCTTACGGCAAAAGCTGGAAGAAGGACCTTGAAGCGATGGGGGGCAAGGACGGAATGCGCGACCTGCGATTTAAGGTCATGCACGAAGGCGAAGAGCTTTCTCTTGTCACTCGCTCCAGCGATGGCCAAATGCTTTTCCTTGCCAACATGGCCTCAAAGATGAACGGCAAGTCAGCCCTCGGCAGCCGCATCGCAGAAGTTCACAATGGCTCGTCGCTCTTCACCGGAGACGCCGGCCAGGGAGAGAGTAACATTCGCCGTTGGCTCATCGAAAACGATTGGGTCGAAGCTATTGTTGCTCTGCCGCTGAACCTCTTCTACAACACCGGCATCGCTACCTATATATGGGTGCTGTCCAATAGGAAACCGGAACATCGCCGTGGCCAAGTTCAGTTGATCGACGCCAGTCAGTGGTTCAAGCCGCTCCGCAAGAACCTTGGCAAGAAGAACTGCGAGCTTTCTCCCGAGGACATTGAACGCATCAGCCGCACGTTCCTTGAGTTCAAGGAGACCCCGGAGTCGAAGATATTCCCCAATGCCGCCTTCGGATACTGGAAGGTAACCGTAGAGCGCCCGCTCCGCCTGCACAGCCAACTGTCCCTCAAGGCAATCGAGACGCTCCGCTTCGCCTCTGGAGACGAAGAGATTCGTTCTGTCCTCTATGAAGAGTTCGGCGATCAGCTATTCACCGCATTCGCGAAGATCTTACCCGCACTGGAAGTCCGATTGAACGACTGGGGAGCCGAGACAGAAGAAGAGGACGAGGAAGAAGGCGGTGGAACGAAAAAAGGCCTGCCGGAAAAGAAGAAAAAGAAGCTGCTGGACTCGAAGACGTGGGAGCGCGATGGGCGGCTGGTTGAAGTAGCCACGAAGTTGCGCGCAGGGTTGGGAGAGATGCTTTTCGAAGATCACAACATCTTCCGCGAACGCGTCGACGACGAGCTGAACAAGCTGGCCATCAAACTCTCCGCCGCTGACCTAAAGCTCATCCTTCGTGCCGTCAGTCGGCGCGATGAGACTGCCCCGCCCGTCATCGCCAAGGTCCACAGGCCTGGCAAGGCGACGGCTGATCCCATCCACGGCCGCTTCGCCTCGCCCGCAGGCGACAGGAAGCTTGTGCTCGAATACGAGCCGGACTCCGATCTGCGCGATACCGAGCAGATTCCGCTGCTCGAAGAGGGCGGCATCGAGGCGTTTATCCGTCGCGAGGTGCTGCCCTACACACCCGATGCATGGGTCAAGGAAGACGCCACCAAGATCGGATACGAAGTCAGCTTCACGCGGCACTTTTACAAGCCGCAGCCGCTGCGCACGCTCGAAGAGATCAGCGCAGATATTCTGGCCATTGAGCAAGAATCCGAAGGGCTGTTGAGCGCGATCATAGGGGGTGGCAAGCAATGAGAGAGATTCTTGGCAAGGCCCAGACTGTTCGCGAGTTGCTCAAGGGAGTCAAATACTCCATTGACTACTACCAGCGGGAGTACAAGTGGCACGAAAAGCAGATTCGCGAGCTTGTGGATGACCTGAGCGACAAGTTCCTGGAGGAATACCAGCCGAGCCATGCACGCAACAAAGTTGCTGACTACCCGCATTATTTTCTCGGCTCCATCATCATCAGCAAGAAAGAGAGTGTCGGCTACATCGTCGATGGGCAGCAGCGGCTCACGAGCCTGACTTTGCTGCTGGTACTGCTCCGCAATTTGCAGAAGGAACACGCCGAAAAGGTCAACGTTGATGAGCTCATATTCTCCGAAAGATATGGGCAGAAATCCTTCAACCTCCATGTCGACGAGCGCACGCCAGCTATGGATGCGCTCTACGAAGGTCAGCCCTTCGACGTGACGGATCGGCCGGAGTCGGTGCAGAACCTGGTTCAGCGCTATCGCGATCTGGAGGCCTATTTCCCAGAAGAGCTCCGCAACGCGGCACTGCCGTACTTTATCGACTGGCTTCTTGAGAACGTACACCTGGTCGAGATCACCGCGTACTCCGACGATGATGCCTACACGATCTTCGAAACGATGAACGACCGCGGACTGTCGCTCAGCCCCACGGACATGCTCAAGGGATATCTGTTGGCCAATATCGACGAGGCCAAGCACACAGCCGCGAACACGAGGTGGCGAGACCGCATCCGGGAGTTGAACGATGCCGGCAAGGAAGTCGAAGCGGATTGTTTCAAAGCCTGGCTACGAAGTCAGTATGCAACCAAGATTCGTGAGCGTAAGAAGGGGGCGAAGCCTGAAGACTTCGATCGCATCGGAACGGAGTTCCACCGCTGGTTGCGCGATGCTGCCCCTCTCGTTGGCCTGAAGCAAAGCGACGACTTTTTCCGCTTCATTGATCGAGACTTCGACTTCTATAGTCGTCAGTACCTGCGCCTCATCGATGCAGCGGAGAGGCCTGTCAACGGGCTGGAGCATGTGCTCTATAACGCGCAGCAAGGCTTCACGCTGCAGTACATGCTGCTACTCGCGCCGCTTCGGCCTGACGATCCGGACTCTGTGGTCATCCGCAAGGCTGGCCTCGTGGCGCAGTACCTCGATATCCTCCTGACCTGGAGGCTCTGGAACTTCCGTACCATCGCCTACTCGACCATGCAGTACGCCATGTTCGTGGTAATGCGTGACATTCGCGGCCTTGCGCCTGACGCTCTGGCGCACAAGCTGCACGACTTCCTTTCCAAGGAAGACGAGACTTTCTCTACGAACGACCGCTTGCGGATGCACCAACAGAATCGCTATGCGCTGCACCGCATCCTGGCTCGACTTACTGATTACGTCGAGACGGAATCAGGGCAGCCATCCCGTTACCTTGATTATGTGAGTGAGGGCAAGACCCGCTATGAGGTGGAGCACATCTGGGCCGACCACCCCGAACGTCACACGGATGAATTTACGCACCCGGCAGACTTCGCAGAGCACCGCAATCGAATTGGCGGCTTGCTGCTGCTGCCGAAGAGTTTCAACGCCAGCTACGGCGACCTGACCTACGCCGAAAAGCTATCCCACTACAACACGCAGAACATGCTCGCTCGCTCACTCCACTCGCAGTGCTACGAGCACAACCCCGGCTTCCTCCGTTTCAAAGCCAACAGTAGCTTGCCCTTCGATGCGTATGAGAAGTTCAACAAGGCGGACCTCGAAGCGCGTAGCTTGCTTTATCGGAAGATTGCCGAGCGCATCTGGAATCCAAAGAACCTATTGGCGGAGGCCGGGCTGTGATGATTGCTGACCTCAGGCCGTATGCAGAATATAGAGTGTCAGGATCGCCTTGGCTGGGAAATATTCCAGGTCACTGGAATCTGCCACGACTTGGATCGGTCTTATGTGAGCGTAAAGAGACCAACGAAAAGCGGCAGATAGAGCAGGTTCTCTCAGTCATGAAGGGGATCGGTGTCATTCGTTACGAGGACAAAGGCAATATTGGCAACAAGAGGTCTGAGGACACAGGGCGTTACAAGATAGTTCGGCCCGATGACATCGTGGTGAACTGCATGAACGTCATCATCGGATCGGTTGGACGTTCTCGATACACTGGTTGCCTTAGCCCGGTGTATTACGTATTGACCCAAAGGAATGAAACGGACAATCCCCGATACCTGGCCGCCGTTTTTGCGACGAAGTCTTTTCACGAAAGTCTAGTACGCATTGGCAATGGAATTCTGGCTCATAGAATGCGAATTCCAATGGAACTTCTGAAATGTGAACCATTTCCAATTCCTCCATCCGATGAGCAGGATGCGATTGTACGGTTTCTGGATTGGGCGAACGGGCGGCTGGAGCGGGCGATCCGGGCGAAGCGGAAGGTGATTGCGCTGCTCAATGAGCAGAAGCAGGCCAACATTCATCGCGCCGTCACGCGCGGCCTCGATCCCTCCGTCCCCCTCAAACCCTCCGGCATCCCCTGGCTCGGCGACATCCCCCACTATTGGGAGATGCCTCTCTTTGGTCGCTTACTTAGGGGAATCGAACAGGGCTGGAGTCCAGTCGGAGCTGAGGGCGAAATCGCATTCGACCAATGGACTGTTTTGACTCTTTCTTCTGTGCGACGCGGCACCTTTAATCCATCCGCAATCAAGCCCGTGTCGCGAAAGGCCACAATCCCCTCCGGCATTGAGATCCACGATGGAGATATCCTTCTCACGAGATCTAATACGCGGGACCGAGTTGGAGATGTCTGCATTGTTCGCAATTCACGAAATAGGACGATTCTTTGCGATCTGATCTATCGTCTCCGAGTCAGCGACAGCGAAATTGTTCCTGAGTTTTTGGTATATCAACTTCTATCACGAGTAGGTCGCGCGCAAATTGAGCAAGATGCAAGAGGCTCAAGCGGGACAATGCCTAAGATTTCTCAACGCCATATTAAATCATGGCGCATTCTGCTTCCTCCAACGAATGAACAACTGGACATTGTCCACCGAATTGACGCAGATTGCGCTCCTATACTCGCCGCCATTTCCCGCCTTGAACGCGAGATCGACCTTCTCCGCGAGTGCCGCACCCGTCTTGTTGCTGACGTCGTGACCGGCAAGCTGGATGTGCGCGAGGTTGCAGCGAAGTTGCCAGTTGAAGAACTGACCATCGAGCCAGAAGAACTTGTAGAAGACGACAGCGAGATGATTGAAGATGAGATCACGGAGCCAGTAGGATGACGACGAACTACACAGCGGAATACCTGGCGAGTCTGATCCATGAGCTCTGCAAATTGCCGCAGGAGACGGAGTGGGTCGAGTTCAAGGTTAATAACTCCGATCCGCAGGAGATTGGTGAATATATTTCGGCCCTGTCGAACTCCGCCGCGCTGGTGGGCAAGGCTTTTGGCTATCTGGTATGGGGTGTCGAGGATACAAGTCACGCACGAGTTGGAACGAGCTTCAAACCACGCGCCGCCAAGGTGGGCAACGAAGAACTGGAGAACTGGCTGCTGCGGCTGCTCACGCCCAAGATTCACTTTCGCTTTCTGGATGCGCAGATCGATGGGAAGACGTTCGTCCTGCTGGAGATTGAGCGCGCCTATCGGCAGCCGGTTCAGTTCGGCGGAGTGGAGTTTATTCGCGTTGGCTCCTACAAGAAGAAGCTGAAAGAGTTTTCTGAGAAGGAGCGGGCGCTGTGGCGGCTCTTCGACAAGGCCCTTTTTGAAGACGGGATCGCCGTCGATCATGTGCGGGACGACGAAGTTTTGCGTCTGCTGGATTACCCGGCCTACTTCGAGTTGCTGAACCTCCCCTTACCGGAGAATAAGAAGGCGATTCTTCATGGGCTTGCCGGAGACAATCTGATTCGCGTCTGCGAGGCCGGCGGCTGGAGCGTCACCAATCTTGGGGCGATTCTGTTTGCCAAGCGGTTGGATGATTTTACCTCCCTCAAACGCAAAGCCATGCGCGTGATCCAGTATCGCGGAACGAGTCGCGTGGAGACGATCAAGGAGCAGGACGGGAACAAGGGTTACGCCAACGGGTTTGAAGGGCTGATCGGATACATCAACGGTCTGCTTCCCAGAAACGAAGTCATCGGCCAGGCGCTCCGCAAGCAACTTCCGCTTTACCCGGAGCTCGCTGTGCGCGAGTTGGTGGCGAATGCGCTGATTCATCAGGACTTCTTTGTGTCTGGCGCTGGCCTTATGATTGAAATCTTTACGGACCGCATTGAGATCGGTAATCCCGGCGTGCCGCTGGTGGCCATTGAACGCTTTGTGGACTCGCCGCCAAGGTCACGCAACGAAGCGCTGGCCTCGCTGATGCGGCGGATCGGAATCTGCGAGGAGCGCGGCAGCGGTTGGGACAAGGTCGTTTTTCAAACGGAGTTCTATCAATTGCCTGCGCCGCTGGTGGAGGCGACGGCGGACCACACACGCGTAGTGCTTTTTGCTCCTCGTTCCCTGACCCAGATGGACAAGGCCGACCGAATTCGCGCCGTCTACTGGCATGCTTGCCTTCGCTATGTGAGCCAGCAGCCAACGACAAACTCTTCGATTCGAGAGCGTTTTGGGATTGAGGCAAAGAACAGCGCGACGGCGTCGCGGCTGATTCGAGAGGCGGTAGAGTCCGGCGAACTGGTTCCTTACGACCACGACGCGGCCCCGAAACTGATGCGCTATTTGCCTCACTGGGCCATGCCCGACCGGAATCCGGCCGGTTGAGGGTCTTGGCTGGGTTGTGGCTTTACTTGATGGGTACTTGATGGATTTGCCCGATCCGGGGCGTTGTATTTTGCAAGATGTTGATTCCAGGGGCCATATTTGGCGCGCGTTACTTGATTGGTACTTGACGGGGAGAACGAATGCCGACGAACACTTCCGAAGCTGGCTTGGAAACGCTCATCGTGCGCCACATGACGGGCACACACGGTTTGGCAGTCGCCCCTGGCGCCGTGGCCGAGAGGCCAGAGGCGTCTGGCACCGGCTACTTTGCCGGCAGCGCCAAGGACTATGACCGGGCGGTGGCGATCGATGTGCCGCAGCTCTTCGCTTTTTTCAGTGCCACCCAGCCAGAGGCCTTCCGTAAGTTGGGCATGACCGATGCCCCGAAGGACTTCCAGCGAGTGAAGTTCCTGACGCGCATCTCCAGCGAAGTGGGCAAGCGCGGCGTGATCGATGTGTTGCGCAAGGGCATCGACGACGGGCCGCTGCACTTTGACCTGTTCTACGGGACGCCCTCTCCTGGCAACGCGAAGGCCGAGGCCTTGCACGCGAAGAACCGCTTCTCCATCACGCGGCAGTTGGCCTACAGCATGGATGAGACGCGGCGCGCGCTCGACCTCTGCCTGTTTATCAACGGCCTTCCCATTGCCACGTTTGAATTGAAAAACAGCCTCACCAAACAGACCGTAGAGGATGCTGTCGAGCAGTACCGTCGGGACCGCGATCCGCGCGAACGCCTCTTCGAATTTGGTCGCTGCGTTGTCCACTTTGCGGTGGACGACAGCGAAGTGCGCATGTGCCCGGAGCTGAGAGGCAAGGCTTCGTGGTTTTTGCCCTTCAATAAGGGCTATAACGATGGCGCGGGAAATCCGCCGAATCCCAACGGCCTGAAGACGGACTACCTCTGGAAAGAGGTTCTGACTCCGGCTGGGTTGACGAACATTCTTGAAAACTACGCTCAGATTGTCGAAGAGAAAGACCCGAAGACTGGAAGGAAGCGGCGCAGGCAGGTTTGGCCACGCTATCACCAGCTCGACCTGGTTCGCAATGCGTTGGCGGATGTGCGAGCCAATGGAGCGGGCAAGCGCTACCTGCTGCAACATTCTGCCGGCAGCGGAAAGTCAAACTCCATTGCATGGCTTTCTCATCAACTGATTGGGCTCAAGCGCAAGGACAAAGAAGTCTTCGATTCGGTCATCGTCGTCACGGATCGGCGTATCTTGGATGACCAGATTCAGAAGACGATTAAGCAGTTCATGCAGGTGGGTGCAACGGTAGGCCATGCGGAACACTCCGGCGACCTGCGGAAGTTCATCGAGCAAGGCAAGAAGATCATCGTCAGCACGGTGCAGAAGTTTCCGTTCATCCTTGACGAGATTGCCACGGAAGCGGACAAGACGTTCGCCATCGTGATTGACGAGGCGCACTCAAGCCAGGGCGGCAAGACCTCTGCTGCCATGAGCGAGGCGCTCACCTCTAAGGCAAAGGAAGATGGAATCGACCCTGAGGATGCGGTGAACGATGCGCTCGAGAAGCGCATGGCAGCGCGCAAGATGTTGAAGAACGCCAGCTATTTTGCGTTTACGGCAACCCCGAAGCCGAAGACGCTGGAGATGTTCGGTATCCCGCTGCCAGCGGATGCGGAGGGCAAGGTGAAGCATTGCCCCTTCCACTCCTACACGATGAAGCAAGCCATCGAAGAGCGCTTCATCCTCGATGTGCTGAAGGCCTACACGCCAGTCAACAGCTACTACAAGCTCATCAAGAAGACGGACGAAGACCCGGAGTTCGACACAAAGAGAGCGAAGAAGAAGCTGCGTCGCTACGTGGAAAGCCATGACCACGCGATCCGTCTGAAGGCAGAGATTATGGTGGATCACTTCCACGAGCAAGTGATGGCGGCTGGAAAGATCGGCGGCCAGGCGCGTGCGATGGTCGTGACCAGCGGCATCGAGCGGGCCATCCAATACTTCCACGCCTTCAAGGACTACCTGATTGAGCGGAAGAGCCCCTACCAGGCCATCGTAGCCTTCTCTGGCGAGCACGAGTACGGGGGAGCGAAAGTCAGCGAGTCGTCACTGAATGGGTTCCCAAGCGGAGACATCGCCGACAGGATCAAGAGCGATCCATACCGTTTTCTGATCTGCGCCGACAAGTTTCAGACGGGCTACGACGAGCCCCTGCTCCACACCATGTATGTGGACAAAGCACTTTCCGGCATCAAGGCGGTTCAGACGCTTTCGCGGTTGAATCGCGCTCATCCGCAAAAGTACGACTGCTTTGTTCTGGATTTCCAGAACAACAGCGATGCGATCACCTATGCCTTTCAGGACTACTACCGCACCACACTTCTTGCGGAGGAGACAGACCCAAACAAGCTGCACGATCTGAAAGCGTCGCTCGATGGTGCCCAGGTTTACTCGTCCGCACAGATACAGCAGGTCGTGGAGCTTTTTCTGAGCGGGGCGGAACGGGACAAGCTCGATCCGATCCTCGACGCGTGCGTTGCGGTTTACGTCGATACACTGGATGAAGACGCCCAGGTCGATTTTAAGGGAAAGGCTAAGGCCTTTTGCCGAACCTACAGCTTTCTCTCCTCGGTGATTCCGTACACGAATGCGGGATGGGAAAAGCTGTCGATCTTCTTGAACCTTCTGACGCCGAAGCTACCCGCGCCGAAAGAAGAGGATCTGTCCCAAGGCATCCTGGAAGCGATCGATATGGATAGCTATCGAGTCGAAAAGAAATCAGCAATGCAGATCGCCTTGGCTGATAGCGATGCAGAGATTGAACCTGCTCCGACGGACGGCGGTGGTCACAAGAGTGAGCCGGAGTTGGATCGCCTTAGCAATATTCTCAAGACATTCAACGACCAGTTTGGGACATTGTTCACTGATTCGGACCGAGTTGCGAAGCGAATCCGGGAGGACATCGCGCCGAAGGTTGCCGCCGATGTTGCCTATCAAAACGCCAAGGAAAATACGCCGCACACAGCGCGGATGGCACACGATGAAGCGCTCGGGAAGGTGATGCAACACCTTTTGACGGACGATACTCAGGTGTACAAGCAGTTCGTTGAAAACGAGTCCTTCAGACGCTTTGTTGGGGACATGGTCTACCAACTGACAAGCGGGGATGCGGGCACATCGTCCTCTTCTGCGGCGAGTGGCTCTTGAGAATAGGGGGCAGGTTCCAAGGAGGAGGAACTTGACTCCTTGGCGCGCAGCCGGCGTGCGGGGCCGGAGATGGCGAAGAGGGTGCAGGGGGAAACGGCACGTGTTCCCCTGCCGTTTTTGGACGACAAAAAGAGGGACGGCATCGCCGTCCCTCTTGTATTGTACTGTGGCGTGGTTGATTTATGCGGCCTTCTTAGCGGACTTGCTCGCGGGTCGCGCCGTCTTTTTGGCCTTTTCCTTTGCGGCGAACTCCTGTTTCACCTTGGCTGCAATGGCGTCAGTGTCCACCTTGTAAGCAGTGGCGGCATCGCGTAAGACGACAGCTGGATTCGTTTTCGATGCGGCGAGAAGGATGACC
>JAJXXG010000852.1 GCA_021781255.1 Acidobacteriota bacterium | reverse complement strand
ATCTGAGCGCGCCGCCTGAGGGCAATGGCGCGGCGTTCACCTCGAACACGCGGCCCGGAGCAAGCAGGCTGGCGCGGCCAACGCAAAGCTCACGGCGATCGAGAGCCCCGCGAACGCAGGCAAGCAGTTCGGGGTCGCGGACGGAGTGGACCAGCGGCCGGCCCGACACAAATTGCAAACCGGCGATGCGCTGCATCACGGCGTTGGACCAGCGGACGACCTCTTCTGAAGTGACGGCCACAACCGCCTCCTGCATGGAATCCAGCATGACGGCCAGCTCGTGGCGGCTGCTTTCGAGTTCGGCAAAGTCCTTGCCGAGCCGCTCGGCGGTTTGGTTCAGCGCAGCTTCAATGGCAGCGATCTCGTCGTCGTCGGTTGAATCAAGGCGGGCTGTCAGATCGCCGTCCGCAATGCGGCGGGCGAAAGCCACGACACGCTGTAGGCGGGCTGAGGCGCCGGCCGCGATCAAGGCAGCCAGCGGAATGGCGATAGCGAGGGCGACGATCCCCGACCAGAAGGCGTAGGGTGCGATGACGTGCAGCGTGCCTGGCTCCGCATGCTCCACGAGACGGAAAAAGACGGTTTCCATCACCAGGGTGACAAAGACCAGAAGAAGCGCGAAAAGCCCGAGCAGCTTGATGTAAATTTTGCGCGTCATTAAAAAATCAGCTTTCAGCTATTAGCTCCTGAGCAGCCGTGAACACCTTGCAACTAATCACCTTTGGGCATTTCGAAGCGATAGCCGGCGCCGCGCACGGTCTTCAGATAGCGCGGATCTTCTGGATCGATCTCGATCTTCTCACGGATGCGGCGCACATAAACATCCACTGAGCGGGGCGTCACAAAGCGGGCGTCGCCCCAAACGGCGTCGAGGAGGTGGTCGCGGCTAAAGACGCGGCCGGGGTGGCGCGCAAGGTAGTCGAGCAGGCGGAACTCCGTGGCGGTGGTCGTGGTGAGCTCGCCACGGACCTTCAATTGCATGGCTACCGCGTCAATGATGACCTCTTCAAAACTTATGACGGAGGGCGATGTTGGCCGCTCGAAGCGGCGCAGGACGGCCTTGACGCGGGCAACTAACTCGCGTGTTGAAAATGGCTTGGTGATGTAGTCATCGGCGCCCAGTTCGAGACCGAGGACGCGGTCATTTTCGCCTGCGCGTGCGGTAAGAAAGATGATGGGGACAGTGGAAAGCCCGGAATGATTGCGCAGGCGCCTGCAGACGTCGAGACCGTCGCCGCCGGGCACCATAATGTCGAGGAGAAACAGAGCGGGCGGCTTGCGCTCGGCGTCGGGAATGAGGTTGGTGGGGGTGTGAAACAGGCGCGCCTCAAAGCCCGCCGCTTCAAGGTGATGCTGCACCAGCCTGGCAATATCGCTGTCGTCTTCCAGTACAAATACGGATTGGCTCAAGCAGTCATTCCTCGCCCCGCGGTCGATTGCACTACATGGGATGACGGAACCGCAGGAAACCAATAACAGAGTAATTCAGTCAGGCAAACAAATTGCAAACGTTTGATGAATTTGGAGGGGAGGCAGTAAGCCGGGAATGAACGCGCCGGCAACGCAGCCGGCAGCACTCGCCGCCTCGCGGCCGGTGTCGCGGCGCTCTTTCCGCGCAGATGCGTTGCGGGTGATCGCTCAGTTTCTTTAGCGCTTTGTCGCGGCTTTGGGAGCGGCTTTTTTCGCTCCCGGTCTTGTGGGCTTTGCCGGTACGCGCTTGGCCGGCTTGGCCTTGGGGCGCTGTGACTTGGCCGGCTCTGGTTTCGCAGGCTTTTTGGCGGGCGCCTTGGCAGTCGCTTTAGCCGCAGGTTTCGGCTTGGCTTTTGCCGGCTCAGGCTTTTTGGCCGCGCGCTCACCCGCCTTCGCGGCTTTTGCGGCAACTGGGGTGGGTGCTGGCTGCTGCTTTGCGGCAGAAACGGCTGGCGCTTTGGCTGGAGCGGACGGTTTGGCGGCAGGCGCTGGTTTTGCCGCCGCTCCTGCCTTCGCCGCGGCGGCTGCCACGGGAGGCTCGGGTTTCACTGCCGCGAGTAGCTTTTCCGCCTTACCGCGCGCCGGCTTCTCTCCCTTTTTCGTGGGCATCTTCTTCTCTTTAGCCGATGCCGCACTTGTTTCCTCGCCTTCCAGTTCCTCTTCTTCCTCTGCTTCCGTCTCGTCCGCCAACTCCGTCGCGAGCGCACCCTTGGGCAGAACCAGGCCCAGCTCGATCTCATCGTCATCGGCGCCAATTGGCTCCAGATCGTCGTCCGCCCCCAGGCCCTCCTCTAACTCCTCGTCCTCATCGAGCGCCAGCTCTTTGATTTTGGCTTCAGCGCCGCGCTTGGCTCGCGGTCTCTTGATTGCCACTTGCGGAGGTGGAGCGGGGGGCGAGTGCGGCTCAAGATAGGCGCGCATCTCCTCCGGGGTGGTCAGGTGGCCATCGATCAGCTCGAGAAAAACCTTTTCCACAAGCTCTTTATAGATCGGCAGGTCGGGGGTGATGCGCATCTCCTGCATCAGAGCGTGCGGGATTCGCTGGCGGGCTTCAGGCCAAACCTTGAGGAAGAGGTTGAAACGTTCCTGGACAGCCTGAGCCTTGCTCGTAAACCCAAGCCAGAGAACCGCTTCTGGATCATAGCTCATAAAGAGCTTAAAGCTCGCAGAGGGCTTGGCGTTCTGCTTGGCCAGCAATGCTTTGGCGAAACCTGCCGCCTGCGAATCCAGATTATTCCATTCCGCAACAAAGCCCGGCCGCAGCATCGACTTCTTGAGCGCCGTCAGATCCTTGGGCGCCATTTTGGCGGTGAGCAATTGCATCTGAGCTGCGGACATATCGGGATGAACGCCCTGCAGAAGCAGTTCTACCGCTAGTTCGTGCAGAGCCGTCAACTTTTCCTCATCGGCTTTAGCCGGGGTCCAGGCCGGAAAGAGAACCTTCATCCAGCCTTCAGCATCAAGGGCGCGCAGCACTTTGAGTCCGTCTTCCTCGTGCCCAATCTGCTCCAGTTCGCGACTGCGCGCATGAGCGGAAAGAAACTCGATCACGCCCTCGCTCTTGGCATTGTCGTAGCGGGCATGCGTTCTCAGGTCCATCTCCCAGCTAAGGCGGGCACGGAACCGGATGGCCCTGATGAGCAGCGAAGGTTCTTCGAGGAATCCGTAATTCGAAACTAGGCGCAGAGTTCTCGTTTCAATGTCAGCGGCGCCATTCAGGGGATCCATCAACAGTCCAAACGACCCTTCGTTCAGCGAAATCGCCATCGAGTTGACGGTAAAGTCGCGGCGGCGCAGGTCTTCCTGGATGGAGGCAGGGTGAAAAACTGGTTTCCCCGGCTTGGGATATTCAGTGCGGTGTGTGCTGATCAGGTTAACGCGAACGGTCCCCGGAAAACACAGGTAAAGACTGCGGGAGGGCTCATCTTCTCCCCAGATCTTGCCGCCAAGTTTCTCCAATGGTTTCTTTAGCTTAAGGGCATTTCCGTGGATCGAAATTTCAAGCTCGCGAACCGCATGGCCGCTGGTTAGGTCGCGGACGGCGTCACCTGTCAGGAAGAGAATGGTTCCGGCTTCGCGGGCTGCTGTACGGACCTGCGCGAGCGCGTGGCGCTGGTCGGCCGAGAGACGGTTTTCCAGCAAATAGATATAGTCGGGCATCCACTAACCTGATTTCGCCATCAAAACCCAGCCCAAGTGCCTGATGCTGTTGTTCTTATGGCACAATTCACAGAAGCGGGCAAAGAAGAACATTAACACAAAATCCCTTGAAAGACTAGTTATTGTGCACCAGCACTGCAACTTTTTCCCTGATTCGAAACTGCGACGGCATCTTTGATGCTCGTCATAGAGGGGAGCCACAAAGGGCAATAGGGGAGTACGCCACTCCGCCGTTGAAGCGTGCGACAATCCAAAACGATGGCCTCGGCACGCAAACCTGTCATTGTGCGCAAGTTTTCCCGTGATTGGTGCGCCGGCTACGCGGGAGCCGACTTCGGGCAACAGGATCAGGAGTTGCAGATTCTGGATCTTAGCGGCAAAGTGGTGCGCATGGAGTGGGAGCAGGTGAAGTGGGTCTGCTATGTGAGGGACTTCCCTGCCGGATCGGCGGACCAGGCAAACCCTGAGCGGCTGGTGCGCAAGCGTTTCTCTCTGCGGCCGCGCACGGCAGGGTTGTGGCTGCGGTTGACGCTGGCTGACGGCGATGAGCTGGAGGGATTGGCGGCCAACGACCGCTCGCTCGTGGACGGCTCAGGGTTGCTGCTGACCCCGCCCGATACGCGATCGAACACACAGCGGATTTATGTGCCCCGCAAGGCCATCCAGACGCTGGAGGTTCTCAGCCTGATTGGAGCGCCGGGCCGCAAACGGGTTGGGCCGGCAAGGCCCGGCGGCGAGCAGCGCGATCTGTTCGACGGCGGCGTGGAAACGGGTTAATCACTTTTCAGCCCCGTGACAGGCGCGAGATCGCGTAGGCTCCTGTAATCGTCGGCCGTCAGCATCTCAGCAAACGCTGTGGGCCTTCTATTGCGAGGTCTTATACCACGCGACGGTGCGGCGCAGCCCCTCGCGGAAATCGATCTGAGGCTCATAGCCGAGCAGTTTCCGGGCCAGGCGAATATCGGCGAGGGAGTGGCGGATATCGCCAGCACGCGGCTCTGTATAGGCGGGTCTGCCGCGATAGCCGGTCAGGCCGCACAGAATCTCAAAGGTTTGGTTGAGCGTGATGGCCGAGCCTGTGGCCAGGTTCATGCTGCGGCCTGATACTGCTTCTGCCGCCGCGGCGGCGGCCTGCAGGTTGGCATTGACCACGTTGTCAATATAGGTGAAGTCGCGGCTCTGCTCGCCATCGCCATAGATGGTGGGCTGCTCGCCGGCCAGCATCTTGCGGCAGAAGATGGCCAAAACGCCGGAATAGTGCGAGGTTGGGTCCTGATGAGGGCCAAAGACGTTGAAATAGCGCAGGGTCACGGTCTCGAGCCCGTAGACGCGCGTGAACGCACGCATGTAGTGCTCGCCGGCCAGCTTGGCCACGGCATACGGAGTGATGGGATTGGGCAGCATCTCCTCGTGCTTGGGCAGCGTGGGCGTGTCACCATAGATTGACGAAGAGCCGGCGTAAATCACGCGGCGCACGCCGGCTGCGCGGGCCGCGATGAGCAGGTTGAGCGTAGCATCCACGCAGTTGCGGTTGGTGGCCGCGGGATCAGCTACCGAGCGCGGAACAGATGCCAGTGCCGCCTCATGAAAGACAACCTGAACGCCCGCACATACTTTGGCGCAGACCGCCGGATCGGCCAGGTCGCCCTCGACGAATTCCATCGCCTCCAGGCCCACCAGGTTGGCGCGATTGCCGGTAATGAAGCTGTCGACACCACGAACCGTTTCGCCTCGCTTGAGCAGGGCCGCAGCTATGGAGCGGCCAATAAATCCGGCAGCTCCACTTACAAGATATGTAGGCAAGTTCGTACTCCGAAGAATGAATGCAGCGCGGCCTTGATCCTGACCCGCACCCGCTAGAGTTGTTATTAACTTTCGCGTGGCCATGCTGGGCGTGGGAAAGTTAATAACAGGCCCTAGAATATATCGCAAGCCGGGCGCGCCGCTATCAGGCCTTACAATCGACAGCATGAAAGTTGCCCCCGCAGACCGCCTGCCCGAACTCAAGCACAAGATGGAAACCCGCGAGGCTCGCATCGGGATCGTTGGGATGGGCTATGTCGGATTGCCGCTGGCGCTACTGTTCAGCGGCGAGCGATTCCGCGTGACAGGCTTTGATATTGCGCCCGATAAGGTAAAAACGCTCAATGCCGGCGCGTCCTACATCGTACGCATTCCGTCCCAGGCCATTCAGCAGGCGCAGCGGGCAGGCTTCCGCGCCACGGCAGACTACAGCGATATCGCTGCCATGGATGCCGTGATCATCTGCGTTCCCACTCCACTCGACGAGCACCGCGAGCCCGATCTGAGCTATGTGACCGGAACCGTGAAGTCGATCGCGCCGCATATTCATGATGGCCAGTTGATCGTGCTTGAAAGCACCACGTACCCCGGCACTACAGAAGAGATCGTCGCGCCGCTGCTTGAGGCCGGCAATGTGCGTGGCCTGAAGGTTGCGCGGGGCTCGGAGGATGCCGGAGTGCACGTGGCGTTTTCTCCGGAGCGCGAGGACCCAGGCAACGAAAGCGTCGAC
Organism: Acidobacteriota bacterium; assembly: GCA_021781255.1. The sequence goes on along the minus strand of JAJXXG010000852.1, from coordinate 6,093 downwards.
CGGCGCGACATTCCCAAGGTTGTGGGCGGGTGCGGATCGGCAGCCGTGGAACTGGCCACAGCCATGTACGGCGCCATCTTCCGCCGCGTGGTGCAGGTCAGCAGCCCCTGCGTGGCAGAGATGACAAAACTGCTTGAGAACATCTATCGCAGCGTAAATATAGCACTCGTAAATGAGCTCAAGCAGTTGTGCATGAGAATGGGAATCGATATTCACGAAGTGATCGAGGCGGCCAAAACCAAGCCCTTCGGTTTCCAGGCATTTTATCCCGGTCCCGGCCTGGGCGGGCATTGCATCCCCATCGACCCGTTTTATCTTTCATGGAAGGCCCAGGAGTTCGACTTCCGCACCCGGTTCATCGAGCTGGCCGGCGAAATCAATACAGCAATGCCCTATTTTGTCCTGGACCAGGTGGCCGCGGCGCTGAACGAACAGGCCAAATCCATCAAAGGATCGAAGGTGCTGGTGCTGGGGCTGGCCTACAAGCGCGACGTCGACGATCTGCGCGAGTCGCCTTCGCTCACGATCATCGAGTTGCTGCGTAAAAGGGGCGCGCTGGTGGCCTATAACGACCCGTATTTTCCCGCGGTCGGCCATGGGCGCCACTACGATCTGAATATGACCAGCGCGCCGCTGGAGCATCTTGAACAGTACGATGCTGTCTTGATCGTGACCGACCACTCCAGCTACGACTACCGACGCATCGTCGAGCAGTCGCAGCTTGTCATAGACACGCGCAACGCAACCAGGGGAATCGCGTCGCCGAAGATCGTGCGCTGCTAGAGATTAACGGCTTCTCCGTATCTCAACTCGTGTGCCTCCGGCCACCCTGTGCTGCGAACGGCTTGTTTTCGCTGCCGCCATGTTGGAACGGCATAGATAGAAGGAACCCGGAAAGATTATCCTGTGCGTAGCTACAATTGCCATGCGCTTGTCCTTCTCGTATATCGTGGCTTAGCAAGTTTATGATCGTTTTTTTGCCAACCCTCGCCGAACCCCGGCACTTTTCGATCCTGGAAGAACTGCTCTTTGCGGCGCTCACGGCGGCCTCGGTGTACGGCTTCTGGCATCGATTCGGGCCGATCCTCAATAGAATCCTGCAATCGAAAAAGGATGCGGACTTCAGCCTTTTTCCCATTGGCAAGCGCGCACGCGATTTCGTTTGGGAGGTGCTGTGCCAGGCAAAGGTGATCCGCGAGCGGCCGCTGGCCGGCGTGGCTCATGCGCTGGTTTTCTGGGCGTTCTGCGCCTTTGCTCTGGTCACGCTGAACCACTGTCTGACGGTCTTTGGAGCCGGCTTCCTCGATCCCGCGGGGCGGGTAGGGCGATGGTACTTCTATTTTGCAGCCGTCTTCGCCGCGGCTTGCGCAGTGGGCATCGCAGGCCTGTTTGTCCGGCGATTCCTGGTGCGGCCCAGGTGGCTGGGCGAGCTTTCCTGGGGATCTGGCCTGGTTGCTTTGCTGATCTTTGCGCTGATGGTCACCTATCTGGCGGCGTTTTTTGTTGCCGGCGGCAGCGGTGCGGGTCGGGCTTTGTGGTGGGTGCACACAATCGCGCTGTTGGCCTTTCTGCCGATCATTCCCCACACCAAGCATCTGCACCTGGTTCTGGGCCCGTTTACCGTCTTTCTTTCGCGCGGCGGCTTCGCCCGGATTCCTCCACTCAGCGGCGACGAGGATTTCGGCCTCGTTGCAGGCACTGATCTGACGCAGCTTGTCAGCCTGCAGGCGTACTCGTGCGTGGAGTGCGGGCGCTGCATGCAGCATTGCCCTGCAAACAATACCGGTAAGCTGCTGAACCCCAAAGAGATTGTCTTGGGTCTGCGCGCGTACCTGAACGAGTACGGCCCTGCGTCCGATGAGCCGCTTCTCGGCAAATTTAACGCGCAGGAAGCTGCGTTCCAGTGCACCACCTGCGGCGCGTGCGAGTTCCAGTGCCCGGTGGGCATTGAGCACGTGCCGATCCTTGTCGGCCTGCGGCGCGGCGCGGTCAACACCGGCGCGTGGGAAGACGATCACGGGGCGAAGCTGTTTCTTGCGCTGGAACGCGGCAGCAATGCGCTCGGTATCAGCGCATCCGAGCGCGACAAGTTTATTGAGAAGAATGCCCTGCCCATCTTCGACGGAACGCAGGAATACTGCCTGTGGCTCGGCTGCATGGGCGCCTACGATCCCAGGGGACGCGAAATCGTGCTGGCGCTCGTGCGAGTGATGCAGTACCTCGGCGCGACCTTTGGCGTGCTGCGCAAGGAGAAGTGCACGGGCGACCCGGTGCGGCGGCTGGGGAACGACCTCGTCTTTCAGCAACTCGCCGAGGCAAACCTCGAAGCGCTCAAGCAAAACAAGGTGAAGAAGATCGTTTCCATTTGCCCGCACTGTGTGCGCACCATTCAGGAAGACTGGAAGGCGTACGGAACGCCGCCCGAGGTGGAACACCACAGCGAGTTCCTCGCGCGGCATTTGGGCCCCTTGAAAGGGCACGACTTCAGTCGTGCCGAAGGCGCACAAAAAACGTCCGGGGCTTTAGCCCCTGAGGGAACCCTAAAGGAGAAGATCGTCTTCCACGACCCGTGCTACTTGGGGCGGTATCGCGGCGTCTACGAGGAACCGCGGAAGGTCGCCGCGCTGGCTGGTCAGCTGGTGGAAGCGCCGCGCTCGCGAGAGCACAGCTTCTGCTGCGGAGCAGGAGGCGGGTTGATGTTTCTGGGCGAAGAGACGGGCGAGCGCGTAAGCCATGTGCGCGCGGCTGAGTTGGCCGCAACCGGAGCGCAGACAGTCGCCGCAGCCTGCCCCTTCTGCAATACCATGTTTCGTGATGCGCTCGCGGCAAAGGGCGAAAGTGCGCCTGATCTCATGGACATTGCGCAGTTGGTAGCGCGCGAATTGCCGGAAGACAGGAAGGGTTGATCCCGTCGAATGAGTTTTATGGAAGGGAAAGATGAAAATTATTGTTGCAATTAAACAAGTGCCGGAACGTGACGCGCCCGTTCGCATCGCCGCCGGCTCAAAATGGATAGAAGAGCGGGATCTCGAGTTCGCCATGAACGAACCCGACGCCTATGCGCTGGAAGAGGCGCTGCAGCTCAAAGAGAAGCACGGCGGCGAGGTCGTCGTCGTCAGCGCGGGGCCGGAGCGCGTGGGCACGACCATCCGCGAGGCCTTGGCGAAGGGCGCGGACCGGGCGATCCATATCGTCAGCGACGATTTGGGAGATCGCGACGGGCTGGGCGCGGCGCGGCTCCTTGCCGCCGCTGTCAAACCTGAAAATCCCGACCTGGTGTTGACCGGTTTGCAGTCGGAAGATCTGGGACTGGGCCAGACTGGCGTCATTGTTGCCGAATTGCTCGGCCTGCCCCACGCCACGCTGATTCTGTCCGTGGAAAAAACCGAGTCCGGCATCAAAGTGAAGCGCGAGCTTGAAGAGGGCTGGTTCCAGTCGATCGAAATGCCCACGCCTGCTGTGCTGACAATCCAGTCCGGCGGCAACAAGCTGCGCTACGCCACGCTGATGGGCATTAAGCGCGCCAAGACAAAAGAGACGCGACAGGTGGCTGCGGGCGATCTCGGCGCCGATTCCGCGCCCGTGGTTCTGCTGGAGCAGGTCAGTCTGCCCAAAAAGCAAAAATCTACGCAGATCTTGCCCGGCTCACCCAAAGAAGCCGCGGCGGCGCTGGTGGAAAAGCTAAAGACGGAGGCGCGGGTACTATGAATATTTTGCTGGTTTTGGAAGAGCGCGGTGGCCATATAAGCCGTATCAGTTGGGAGGCTCTCGCAGCCGCGCTGAAGCTCGGGCCTGCGCAAAACGTGACCGCCGTAGTAATCGGCGCGCAAACCGAAGCGCTGGCCGTCGAAGCCGCAGCCAAAGGCGTGGGCAAAGTAGTGCGCGTAGAGCACCCGTTGCTTGCGCACTACACAGCGGATGGATTTTTGATCGCTTTGCATCAACTCATCCAAAGCCAGAGCTCCACGCAGTGGGTGGTTTTTCCGCATACTTATCAGGTACGCGACTACGCGCCGGCGCTGGCCTGCCGCATGGGCCACGTGTTGATCGGCGATGTTACCGCCATTGAAGACGGGCCGGTATTCACGCGGCAACTCATGCAGGGGCGGCTGAACGGAAGCTACCGGCACGCAGGCGATGGACCGTCCTTTGTCTCGGTGCAGGCGGGCGCATTCCGCGCCGATGCAATTGGTTCCGCACAGGGCGCGGAGCCGGCGGCGATTTCAACCTTCACGCCAACGCTTGATGCGGCACAAATTCGCACCCAGCCCGGCGAGCCTTTCCGCGACTCCGCGCAGACCGTTGACCTGAGCTCGGCGCAACGGATTGTGAGCGTGGGCCGCGGAATCAAAGATGCTGAAAACATTCCGCTCATGCAGGAACTGGCCACGGCGCTGGGCGCGGAGCTGGCTGCCTCGCGGCCCATCTGCGACAACGGATGGCTGCCCATGGAGCGGCAGGTGGGCAGCTCGGGCCAAACCGTCTCGCCCAGGCTGTACCTCGCGGTCGGCATCTCGGGAGCGATTCAGCACCTGGTGGGGATGAAGGGTTCGCAGTGCATTGTGGCCATTAACAAAGACGCTGACGCTCCCGTCTTTGAAGTGGCCGATTACGGTATCGTCGGCGATTTATTCGAAGTGGTTCCGGCGCTGACTGAAGCGGTGAAAGCGGCAAAGCAATAAGCAGCCGCCTCAGGCCGTATACAGCACGCCACACTATGCGCTATCGTTCCTTGTTTGCTGCTGTTCAGCATGTGAACGGAGGGCAATGCGATGTATCTTCCCGACACGTATCAGGCCGCGCTGTTTCTCCTTGTCCTCACCATGCTTTGCTGGGGAAGTTGGGCGAACACGCTCAAGCTCTGCCCCGGCTTTCGCTTTCAGCTTTTTTATTGGGACTACGCCATCGGGCTGGCGGTGGGCGCCATCTTCTGGGGACTGACGGCCGGAAGCATGGGCCACGCGGGGCCGCCGTTGATGGGCGATGTGGCGCGGATGGGGCTGGCTCCGATTCTCTATGCAATTTTGGGGGGCGTGGTCTTTAATGTGGCCAACCTTTTGCTCGTCGCCGCAATCGACGTGGCAGGGCTGGCCGTGGCCTTCCCGGTGGGCATCGGGCTGGCGCTGGTGATTGGTGCAGTTTCTAATTATGTAATCACTCCGGCCGCCAATCCCCTGCTGCTGTTCGGCGGCGTGGCGCTGGTGGTTGTGGCCATCGTTCTCGACGCGGCGGCGTATCGCAAGCGCGAGGCCACAGCCAGGGCAACAACCACGCGGGGCATCGTCATCAGCCTGGTAGCCGGAGTGCTGATGGGTTGCTTCTATCCGTTCGTCGCTCAGGCGCTCAAGGCGACGCCGGGCACGCCCGCGCCTGGCCCGTACGCGGTTTCTCTCTTCTTCGCGCTGGGGTTGGTAGTCTCCACCGTACCGGCAAACCTGCTGCTGATGAAAAAACCACTCGACGGTAAGCCCCGAGTCGACGGACGCGACTACTGGAGTGCGCCGCTGGGCTGGCATCTGGCTGGAACGCTGGGCGGCGTAATCTGGGCGACGGGCGGTGTGGCCAATTTTGTAGCTTCGGCAGCGCATGTGTCGGTGGGGCCGGCGGTATCGTATAGCATTGGCCAGGGCGCCACCATGGTTTCAGCGTGCTGGGGAGTTTTCGTCTGGCATGAGTTCGCCGGCGCTCCGCGGCAGGCCAAATTATTCCTTGTGCTGATGTTTCTGTTTTTCCTGTTGGGACTGGGCGCGGTGGCGCTGGCGCCGCTTTATTGAAGATCGATTGAGTTCGTGCTTTTCCACCCCTTACGCAAAGAACGCGTAATGGACGGTGCACCCACTTGCGGCGAGGATTGATGCATGAATGACACTCCCAAACCGATCGTGGTTTTCGGCAGCGTCACCATGGATCTGGTGACGCGTACGCCGCGCATTCCAGCGATCGGGCAAACGCTGATCGGAACCAGTTTTGAGACCACGCCCGGCGGCAAGGGCGCGAACCAGGCAGTAGCCGCGGCGCGGCTGGGGTATCGCACTGCGATGGTGGCTAAAGTGGGAGACGACGCCTACGGCCCGGCCCTGCTCGAGAACCTGA
>JAJXXG010001074.1:11438-12292 GCA_021781255.1 Acidobacteriota bacterium | reverse complement strand
GCTCAAACAGCAGCCGACCTGCCCGGGTCCCTGATTATCATGGGGATCGTGGCTGTGTTGACCTTTCAGATTGCGGTCAACGTGGGCATGGTAATCGGGTTTATGCCCGTCACCGGAATCCCTTTACCGTTAATGAGTTACGGAGGATCTTCGGTGCTGTTTACCTTCCTGGCGCTGGGCGTGGCGATGAACGTGCGCATGCGCAGGTTTGTAAACTGACGGTCCCGGCCGTTTGGGTGCGGGACAGTGAAGCACAGGTTCAGCTCTTGTGCGCCACCGGGGTGACCCGGGCCACAAGGGGTTTTATTTTTCAAGCATTTAGCCGGCCAGGTCCGATGGATCAGAGTCCGGCAGGATTGAGTTCATGAGCACGCAGAGACGGGAAAACCGTTGGCAGCGTACAGGTCGCACGGCATGCGCGGCAGCATCCGGGGGCCCTTGCGGGAGTTTTTTGTTGCAGGGGTGGAAGGAATCGGGGAATTTAACCCCATCCTCCGGCACGCGAGCGGACCATACGAACGCCAGCGGTGGAACGGCCCCGCCAGCAACCCTGGCAAGGTTGGCCACAAACTCTCTGCAATCGGATCACTTTTTCGGACAGCTTGTTCGGCAGGACATCCGCCGCGGTTTGCCGCCCCCTGGGGCATGCAACCGTGCGGCTACCGGCGTACCAGCGACGCGCAGGTCATCCCATTCGCCCATCTCCATCCCGCCCGGTTTCTCCTCTTTCCATCCAGCCTCGCCGCAGGCCCCAGCAGGCAATCCCCGCTGGGCGGAAAGGTACGATGGCAAAAGAGATTTGTATTTCCAGCACGCCGCATGAGACGCGGCTTGCGATTCTTGAAGACGATCAA
>JAJXXG010001074.1:0-11428 GCA_021781255.1 Acidobacteriota bacterium | reverse complement strand
CTCGCGGAAATCTACTATGAACGCGAAAATGAATACACCCTGGCGGGCTCCATTTACAACGGGCGCGTCACCCGTGTGCTGCCCGGCATGCAGTCAGCCTTTGTGGATGTCGGGCTGGAACGCGACGCTTTTCTATATGTAACGGACTTTCTGGAGCTTGAAGACCAGGAAGAGACCGACGAGTTGGAAAAAGCGGCAGCCAGCGGCGGCGCTCAGCCTCCACGCGAGGTGCGCAAAGAAGGCCAGCGCACCGGCCAGAAGCAGGAGCCGCGTCGCGAACGCCCGGCCCGGGAACGCGCCACGGCGACCGACGCCGGCGCCGAGGCCGAAGACACCGAAGCAGCCGCATCTGAAACCCTCATCATCTCCGAGCAGACAGAGGCCGCAGAAGAGCCCTCCGGCGAGCCCGGCGCAAAGCGCTGGCGCGGACGCCGCCGTCGTCGCGGCGGTCGCGGCGGGGCAGGCGCGCAGGAGGAGCAAGCGGAGGCAGCGGAGCCCGTGGAGGCTACGCCCATTGCTGCTCCCGAGCCGAAACGGGAAGTGGCGCACGAGATTCACGCGACCGCCGCACCTCGCGCAGAACGTGGAGAACGCGCTCCGGCGCCCTTCGTGCTGCCCGGCGAGACGCTGTCAAAGTACGGCGGCAAGCCGGCGGAAGAAGCTGCCAGGCCCGAAGCCGAGCCGGCCAGACAGCCCACCCGCCCGGCCAGCACGGCCGGCAAGTACAAGCCCACTACGCTGATTGAAGCGCCCATCGTGTGGGATGGAAGCGGCCTGCTGCCCGGCGAGACGCTTTCTCGCCACCGCAGAGAGCCCGAGCCGCCGATCGAAGTGGATGCCGAGCCGCAGGGTGTTTTTTCCGATTCGGTTGAAGCCCGCGCCGAGGAAGCGAGCTTCATCGAGGAGTCGATTGAGTTTCAGCCCGAGGCGGCCGCTGGGCCGGCAACGGACGAGGCGCCGCTCGAAGAGGAATTGACCGAGGAGACCACAACCGCGGCCACGGCCGGCGAGTTCGCCGAGCCGGGCGTCGAGCCAGGACTGGATGAGCCTGAGCCCAACGCAACCGCCTCCCATCATGTGGACCCGCTGCCGCCCAGCAGCTTCAGGATCTTTGGCCTTGGCGGCAAGAAAAGGAAGACAGACGAGCCCGCGCAGCCCACGCAGGAAGTGACTGCGGCGCCCAGGCCCGCATCCGTGCCGTCGGTTTCAGCCTTTGCACCCGGCAGCGGCCTGGTGGAGGAAGAAGTCATTGAAGGCGAGGAGCTGGAAGCGCCCAGCCACCACGCGCAGCACAAGACCGACGAACATGACCTGGATGAGTACGAAGAGGAGACGCTGCCAACGCAGATTCGCTCCGGCGAACTGGGCGAGATGTTGCAGGAGGCTCACCTCGATCACCGCATCCAGTTGAACTTTGACGACAAGAACACCGAAGAAGAGGAAGACGAAATCTTCGGTGGCGAGGAAGAAGAGGAAGAGCCCGTATCCGCCGAAGGCCAGCCTGCCGGCGAAGGAGAAGCGCAGCCGCGCCGCGACCGCGGAGGCCGTGGCCGGCGCAGCCGTGGAGCGCAGGGCGCACCAAGCCAGGGCGGCCGTCGCGGCCCCTCGCGCCGCTCCGCGCAGACCAGCGACCTGCCCATCATCAGCGACCTGCTGAAGCCGGGCCAGGAGATACTGGTTCAGATCGCCAAGGAGCCGATCGCCAAGAAAGGCGCGCGCATCACCAGCCACATCGCGCTGCCGGGCCGCTTTCTGGTCTTCATGCCCACGGTCACGCATGTGGGCGTGAGCCGCAAGATTGCCTCGGACGAGGAGCGCCAGCGGCTCAAGCGAATCCTCGTCAGCGAACGCGGCGAGGCATCCGGCGGCTTCATCGTGCGCACCGCGGCCGAGGGCGCATCTGAAGAAGAGCTACGCGCCGACCTGCGCTTCCTGATCCACCTGTGGAACGAGATCAAGCAGCGTTCGGAAAGCTCGAAATCGCCCGCGCTGATCTATCACGACCTTTCGCTCATCGAGCGCATTCTGCGCGACCAGGTGAGCGCCAACTTCTCCTCGATCTGGGTGGACTCCGAGGCGGACTACGAGCGCATTGTGCGCTTCCTCAACCGCTTCTCGCCCTCGCTGGTGCGGCGCGTCAAGCTCTACACCAAAGAGACACCGCTCTTTGAGCATTTCGGCATTCAGGACGAAATCTCAAAGGCGCTGCGCTCCAAGGTATGGCTCAAGAGCGGCGGCTCGATCGTCATCAACCAGACTGAGGCGCTGGTAGCCATCGACATCAACACCGGCAAGTACGTGGGCAAGACGGCGCGGCTTGAAGACACCATCGTCAAGACCAATCTGGATGCCATCCCCGAGATCGTGCGCCAGATTCGTCTGCGCGACCTGGGCGGCATCATCATCATCGACTTCATCGATATGGATGAGCGCAAGAACCGCTTCAAGGTGATGGCCGCTCTTGAGGAAGCCCTCAAAAACGACCGCGCGCCAACCAAAGTCCTGCAATTCAACGACTTCGGGCTGGTCGCCATTACCCGCAAGCGCGTCAAGCAGTCCCTGGAGCGGACGCTCAGCGTGCCCTGCCCCGTCTGCCAGGCCACTGGCATGGTCAAGAGCCCCGCAACGGTGTGCAACGAGATCTACACCGAGTTGCGCAAGATGCGGAAGCACTTTGAAAGCGCCGATGTGCTGCTGCGCGTGAACCCCGAAACGGTGAAGGTGCTCAAGGCAAACAACGCGCGCTGGCTGGTGGAATTCGAGGAACTGGTCGGCAAGAACATCCTGGTGAAGAGCGATCCGGGCCTGCACCCGGAACAATTCGACATTCAGGGATAGACTTGCTATCGTAGTAAACCGCCAAAGGCTGGAGCGATGCTCCAGCCTTTGGCCGTTCTTGCAAAGCCGCGCAACCTCCCGGCGGAAAGCTGTGTCTAAGCTGGTATCAGAAGCTGCGTACGGGATCGCGCAGGCACAGGGAAAATTTCGACCCACGAGGTAACTCCATGTCCTTTCTCAGTTCGACATCGTTGATGCGGCATGTCACCATCCTTTCGGCCGCAGTGGCTTTCGCAGCCGGATCCGCGAGCGCCCAGTTCGCCGCCCCTGGAGGCGCTTCCAGCACGGCTGCGCCTTCGGCTGGTGAATCCAGTTCCAGCGCATGGGAGCTTGCAGCCAACAATGCCGGCAGCGCCGACTCCCTGCCCGCGGCGCCAGCCGCCGAGGGAGCCGCAGCAGCCGGACAAGGCGGCGGGTACCAGTCGCACAGCCTGTGGAGCCATCTGACGTATGAGGTGGGCGGCGGCTTCAATGCGCCATCGAGCGAGTCGTCCAAGTACATTACGTGGGGCGGGCAGTTGAACCTTGGCGCGGGATATCGCTTCAATCCGCACTTCAGTACACTGATCGAGTATCAGTTTCTTGACGACAAAGTGCCGGGCGCGCTGATCGCTCAAACCACGGCCACGGGCGGCAATGCGCACATCTGGTCGTTCACGCTGGCGCCTGTCTACGAGTTGTTCCCCACGCACACCAATGATTTCTACGTCACCGGCGGGGGCGGGTTCTATCGCAAAGTCACCAACTTCAGTGTTCTCCAGCCGACGCAGTTCTGCAGCTACTTCTATTGCGGCTATGGATACGCGCCGCAGACGGTTGGACACTTCTCCAGCAACCAGGGAGGCTGGAACATCGGCGGCGGCTTCAGTCACCGGATGGGCGGCGAGTATGGCGACAGCAGGGTGAAGCTCTTTGCCGAGGTACGCTTCCTCGACGTGCTGAACCCTTCGATCATCGCGCAGTCGGCGAACGGCCTTGCGCCCGCCACCATTGGCGCAAACACCAAGGTGATTCCCGTGAGCTTCGGAGTGCGCTGGTAGTTCAGCCCCGGAAGCAGGCAGCATAGAAAAGCCCCCGGTCTTCATCCCGTTTTCCCGCAAGGGAAAACTGGGATGAGCCGGGGGCAATATATTTTCTACAAGATGCCGAGAACTCTGAGCCGCACTAGCCCGCCGGCGAGAACGCCCAGCGGTGCAATGGCCACCTGTGCCAACTGGTACCAGATGGGCTGCTGTCCACGCAATTGCAGTGCGCTGAGCGCGGCCAGCGCCAGAAGGATGAGCCCCAGCGCCAGCACGTGGACAAGCGGGTTGGCTGCGCCGATCCACGCGGTGACGTAACCGCCCGCTGCGCCGGCCAGAAACGAAGCGCCAAGATTGACGACCGTGTAGCTCGCTCCCGGCCTTGCATTCACAGCCGCCAGGCTCGGCGCAAACAACTGCAGCAGTCCGCGCATCCCCAGGACCACCAGCACCGCTGCGGCAAAGCCCGCCGCCAGAGACAGAAACGTGTGCAGGATTACCATGGCTTGCGTTCCGTCTGCGTGGGCGCGCCCACCTCGCCGCGTTCAATACGCCCCAGAAATGCCCGCGCCAGGCGCGGCTCGCCGGGGTGGCTTTCGCCATGGATGGAGCAGAGATCGAGGAACTCGTCGCAGAGCGCATTGGGTTCGCCGGACTGGAGGGAGACGGCCTGCAACGCGAAGGCCAGATCGCGCAGGCGCGCGGCCTCCGGCCAGGCGTGACCGTCGCCGTCCTCGCTCAGCAACTCGATGTCTGAGAAGAGCCCGCGACGGCCGTGCGCGCACTCTTCAAGGCAGGCCAGCAGTTGGTCCGCAAAGACGCGGCTGAGGGTTTCAAGCTGCGCAGAATCGATGCTGTCGTGCGGTTCCATGGGCCTTCCCGTCTGGCTACTTTGCTTGCATCGCGGCTTCCACTTCGTTGGCGGTGTGGGGCATGGCGGCGTCGAGGTCGATGAGCTTTCCGTCCGGGCCCACAAGAAAATCGCATTCGATGCGTACGCCGATTTTCTCTTCGGGAATATAAACGCCCGGCTCGATGGTGAAGACCATGCCGGGCTTGAGCAGCGCGGGATAGTTGGCGGGGTCGTGTACATCGATGCCGACCATGTGGCCCAGTCCGTGCAGCCAGTACTTGCCGAGCGGCTGGCCGTGCAGGTCTTTGCCGTGGGTGTTGATGTAGTTGTAGGCCACCGTGTCCAGCGAATTGGGGTCCTTGCGGTCGCGGTCGTCGATGGTGGATTTGCCCGCGACGAAGGCCCGGATCGCAGCCTGCTGCGCGCCCAGCACGATGTTGTATATCTCGCGCTGACGTGCCGTGAAATGGCCGTTGGCTGGCACGGTGCGGGTGATGTCGGCGGCGTACATCGAGTACTCGCAGGCCGCATCGACAACCACAATGTCGCCATTCCTGATGGTGCTCGCATTCGCAGAGTAGTGCAGCGTGGTCGAGTTGATGCCTGTGCCGACGATGGGCGCATAGGACGGCCGCTCGCAGCCCTGCTCCATCCACACGGCTGTCATGCTGCCCGCAATGGCGCGCTCGGTTTTGCCCGGCTTCACATCGCGCATCATTGCGCGCTGGGCGGCGATGCTGGCCTCGCTGGCTTTTTTGATCAGGCCGATTTCGCCGGCGTCCTTTTCCTGGCGCAGGGGCATGGTCAGGCTGGTCACGTCGCGGGCTGCGGGCGTCGAGTCGTCGCCCAGCGTGGCCGCGTTGAAGCTCACAAGCGCCCGTGCCTGCTGCGCCTCCGGCTGCGTCCACAGGTTCCATGCCAGTTTGCGGTCGGCGGCGACCAGCTTGTTCAGCTCGGCGGGCAGCGCCGCCATCGGCTCCACTTCATCCACGCCCGTCGCCGTGCTCACGCCGGGAGTCGCGGCGTCCATCTTGACGCCGGTGTAGAGCTCCATGCGCAGATTGCGCGTGGGCAGAAACAGTATCTCCCTGTAGCTCCGCTTCGCATCGGGCTCGCTGGAGGGGCCAATGATCATCAACGCCGCTCCGGGCTCGTTCCAGCCCGTCAGGTAGTAGAAGTCCGAGTCCTGGCGGTAGGGCATGAAGTCCAGCAGCGGCTCGGGAGCGGAGAATAGAATCGCGACCCCTCCCTTGAGCGTGGCGGCCAGGGCCACGCGGCGCGCATGGTAGGCGCCGGCGGGCTGTTTTTCAAGGGCATGCAGGGCAGGAACGGCGGCAAGCGCGGCCACCAGGACAACGGCACGGAGCAATTTCATTCCGCTATTGTCGCGCCTCGTGCCGTTCAGCGCAAAAGCTGATTTGCAGATTCGCGTGGGCTTACTCGCTCGCTGCCTTCAGCATTGCGGCCAGACTTCGGTCCACATCGTCCTCCGTGGTGGCCCAGGACGAGACACTGATGCGCATCGCGGTGTGGCCTTGCCAGACGGTGGAGCCGCACCAGCAGGTGCCGTCGGCCTGAAGGCGGGCAATGGTCCGCAGCGTCTTTTCCGGCGAGCCGAAGGAAACGAGAACCTGGTTGATGACCACGTCGTTGAGCACGTCGAAGCCGGCGGCGCGCAGGCCAGTGGCGAAGCGGCGGGCGTGGCTCGATGTGCGCTCGACGATCTGGGCCATGCCGGAGCGGCCCAGCGAGCGCAGACCTGCCCACAGCTCAACGCCGCGCGCGCGGCGCGAGAGTTCGGGGTTGTAGTCGGAGGGCTCGCGTTGCTCACCTTGAATAAGGTACGGGGCCTGAATCGACATGGCCGCGCGCAATGCCAGCGGATCGCGCACCAGCGCAATGCCGCAGTCGTATCCGATGTTCGGCCACTTGTGGCCATCGGTGGCCCAGGAGTCGGCCTGCTCAAAGCCCTTGGTCAGATGCTTGTATGCGGGCGACGTCGCGGCCCATAGGCCGAAGGCCCCGTCCACGTGAATCCACGCACCGGCAGCGCGTGCCGCCGGATAGATGGCCTCGGCCGGATCGAAGGCGCCGGTGTTCACATTGCCCGCCTGCAGGCAGAGAATCGTCCTGGAGTCCAGATGCGGCAGCGCATCGGCTCGCATGCGGCCCTGGGAGTCCACGGGAACACGGACCACGCGGTTGCGGCCCAGGCCCAGCAGGCCAAGTGCCTTGGCCACGGAGGGGTGGGCTTCCTCGCCTACGACGACGGTGATGGGTGGAGCGCCAAACAGTCCGTCGTTCTTCACGTCCCACCCGGCGCGCTCGCACAGGGCATTACGGGCAGCGGCGAGCGAGGAAAAGTTGGCCATGGTGGCCCCTGTGACAACCGCGCCGCCCGTGCCGGCGGGCAGGTTGAGCAATTCCCTAACCCATTCCAGCGCCACCTCTTCCAGCGTGACGGCCACCGGGGACTGCGCCCGCTGGGCTGCGTTCTGATCCCAGGCGCTGACCAGCCAGGAAGAAGCGAGCGCGGCGGGCAGGCAGCCGCCGTTCACGAAGCCGAAGAAGCGGCCGCTGTTCTTGGCCACCGTGGCCGGCGAGCCGTACTCATGGAGCAGATGGAGGACCGTCTCAGGGCTGGTGGGCCCGGGCGGCAACGGACCGCGCAATGCGTTCAACGCGCTCACGGCCTGCGGGCTGGGCGCAACGGACCGGGTATCTTCACCTTCCAGGTAGTCCATCGCGTCGCGGGCAGCCCGCTTCAGCAGCGCGCTGCGGGCTTCGGAGTGAGAAAGAGCAGATGAGTGAGAAACAGCCATAGATAGTGCCGAGTCTAGCATTGCCATTGAATTTCCACTCATTTCGCCGTATTCTAAGAAGGCAGACGAATTTGTCCGCCTGAGTTGCCGTGGGTTTGCCGGCTGGCGGAGAGATGAGTGGGCTTACAGCCCACTTTTTATTTGGGGCAGATTTTTCAGAAAAACCCCAGGGTCAGGGCCGCCGATTGGGCGGCGTGGAAACGATGACGGCAAGGCTGGACGAAATCCGGTTGGCAGCGGCGAGAGTGGCCGCCTCGCATGGGTTGGACGTGGTGGATCTGGAACTCGCCGGTCCGGCCAAAGAGCGTGTTCTCCGCGTCTTTCTGGAGAGGAACGCCGAAGGGCGCGCGCGACTGAAGGCCGAGGTAGCCGCGGGAGCCGAGGGGCTTCCCGAGGGCCTTGCGGAAGGCAGGCTGAGCGTGGAGCAGCTTTCCGGCATGACCCACGAGGATTGTGCGGCCTTCAGCCGCGATTTTGGAGTGCTGCTGGACGTGGAAGACCTGATTCCCGGCGGGGAGTACACGCTGGAGGCCAGCTCGCCCGGTCTGGATCGCAAGCTGACGAAGCTTGAGGATTTTCAACGATTTGCGGGGAGCCTTGTGAAGGTGCAGACCTTCGAGCCGATCCGCAACAACCGCCACTGGCAGGGCCGGCTGGCGACCGGAGCGGGCGAGACGATTACCCTCGACCTGGCTGCCGTGAAGCAGAACAGCAAGAGCCGGAAGACCGGCGTAAACACAGTGGAGATTGCGCTGGGCAACATCGAAAAAGCGCAGTTGATTCCAGAGATTTAAGGGTTTTCCGGGCCTCAGGAGCGAGACCTGGACACCTGGCCAGGGGCGGGCAGAGGCCCGCGCCTCAAAAGCAACGATTCAACGGAACGGCACGGCCCTGAACCGGCTTCGCCACAGGAACAAACCGAGAGAGCAAGCACAGTATGGCCAGCGCTTTGTACCAAAGTATCGAACTCCTCAGCCGCGAGAAGGGCATCGAGCCCGAGCTCGTGGTTGGAGCCGTGGAAGAGGCTATTGCCCTGGCCACGCGCAAGTACTACAAGACCCAGGAAAACATGCGTGGGGAGCTGAACAAAGAGACCGGCGAAATCACGGCCTATGTCTACAAGACCGTGGTGGCCGACGAAGACCAGATCGAAGATCCCGTCAACCAGATCACGCTGGCGGACGCCAACGAGCTGGCTCCCGGCGTCGAAGTGGGCAGTGAGATCCGGCTCTACAAGGACACCAGCCCCCTTGGCCGCATTGCCGCGCAACTGGCCAAGCAGGTGATCTTTCAGAAGGTCCGCGAGGCCGAGCGCGACACCGTCTTCAACGAGTACGCGCATCGCGAAAAGGAAGTGCTGAACGCGACGGTCAAGCGCATCGAGGGCCAGGACGTTATCTATGACCTGGGCAAGGCCGAAGCCCGCTGCCCCAAGCGCGAGCAGTCGCGGCTGGAGCAGTTCTCCATCGGCGAGCGGGTGCGTGTGGTGCTCCTGAAGGTGGACCGCGCCGCGAAAGGGCCGCAGGTAGTCGTCTCCCGCGCCGCGCCGGAGCTTGTATCGAACCTCTTCCAATCGGAAGTGCCGGAGATTTACGACAATACCGTGGTCATCCGCGCCATTGCCCGCGAGGCGGGCGAGCGCACCAAGATTGCCGTGCAGAGCCGCGACAAGGACGTGGACCCGGTGGGCGCATGCGTGGGCATGAAGGGCATGCGCGTGCAGTCCATTATCCGCGAGCTGCGCGGGGAAAAAATCGACATCATCGAGTTCAGCGACGAGATTACGACCTTTGCCGAGAAGGCGCTGCAGCCGGCCAAAGTGAGCCGCGTTTCCATCTCCGACCTGACCGATAAGCAGCTTGAAGTGATTGTGGACGACACCCAGCTTTCGCTGGCCATCGGCAAGAAGGGCCAGAATGTGCGTCTGGCGGCCAAGCTGCTGGGCTGGAAGATTGACATCAAGAGCGAAGAGGAAAAGCGCCAGGAGGTGGAGCAGCAGATGCAGGCTCTCTCCGGCGGACCCTCAACGCCCATCGAGCAGGTGACCGAGCTGGGCGATGGCATCATCCAGAAGCTTGTGGCCGCGGGCATCACGACCGTTGAGTCGCTGGCCGACATGACGCCCGAGCAGTTGGAAGAGATTCCAGGCATCGGCGAGAAGACTCTGGAACGTATCGGCGTGGCCGTGCGGCACTA
Source organism: Acidobacteriota bacterium (assembly GCA_021781255.1). Next base: position 1,697 of record JAJXXG010001074.1, on the reverse strand, counting down.
CTTCGGGCACTTTGAAGAGGGCGAAGAAGGCTACGTCGCGGAGGAGTTCGCCGAGACGATTCCGGGCGAAGCTGAAGTGGAGAACGCGCCCGCCATTGTGGCTAATGCGGAAGCCGAGGCAGAGAACTCCGCCGAGGTCATCGAGGAAGCGGAGAGCGTTGCGGCCGTGGCGGGAGATACGGAGCCAATGACCGCGATGGAAGATGTGATTGAAAATGTGCCCGACGCCGATGGGGCGCTGGAATCGGAATCAGGCGAGCGGGAAAGCGAAGATGAGCAGGCGGCCAAAGAGGGCGGCGCGTAAGATGCGTCGCGCCCTGCAAGGCCACTCAGGCGATAATGGAAGTATCAGAAGCAGCCATTGCCATGAGGTAGCTATGAGCGACTAAGGGCTTTGGGTAGCATTTTTTGAAAAGAGGCGGATGAGTAAGGTTCGAATCAACGATCTCGCGCGCGAGATGGAAGTCAAGAGCCGACAGGTTCTTGATGTGCTGGCGGAGCTTGGCCTGGGCGAAGGCAAGACGCACTCCAGTTCTATCGAGGATCATGAGGCCGAAAAGGTGCGCGCACAATTTGCGCGCGGCTCGCGCTCAGCGGGCAGCGGGGCGTCAACCCGCGGTTCGCAGACAATTGCGCCCAAAATTGATCTCTCCCACGTCTCCAAGCCCGGCGACGTGATGAAAGCCATTCTGGCGAAGAAGCAGGAACAGGAAGCGGAAGTTCGCCGTGGCGCCGTGCACGCAAAGCCCGCCGCCGCAGCGCCAGTCAAGACTCCGGCCACGCCGGCAGCGCCCGCGCCCGCAGCGCCTGTCGCGGCGCAGGCTGCGCCCGCCCGCCCTGAGCCGCGCAAGATTGTTCCGCCCGTCCGGCAGGCACCGCCCATCGTCTCTGCGCCGCACACGCCGGCCATTGCAAGCCGCCCACCGGCCGGTCCGGTAGTGGCCAAGGCTCCCGCTGGGGCCGTACCTGCGCGCCCCGCCGTTGCCGTGGTTCCTCCGGCTGTGGCCGTGGTCGTCAAGCCGCCGGCCGCGCCGCCAGCCCGTGAACCTCAGCCGCACCCGGCCGAACACGTTGCCGCGCCCGCAAAACCAGCCGCCACGGCTGCTGCTGCGCCGGTGGTGGCCGTCGAGGCAGCCGCCGCGCCGGTCCCTGCGCCCGAGCAGCCCGCCGAGCAGCCCGCTCCCATTGTGGCGGCTGCGGTAACCGCAGCCGCTGCGCAGCAGCCCCCCGTCGCAGCTAAGCCCGCTGCGGAGCCTGTTGCTGCGCCTGTCGCAGAGCAAAAAGCTGCGCCTGCCCCAGAAGAGGCGGTTGCAACTGCCGCTCCGGCAGCGCCCGTGCGCCGCGTCGTGATGCCCCAGACGGGCCCGCGACCGGTCTACAAAGCGCCGCCCGTGGTTCCCGGCACACCCGCTCCGCCCCCCGCTCAGGCAGGCGGCCTGCAGCGCGGCAGACCGATTTTCGATCGCAGACCCCCGGGCGCACCCGGCAGTTATCCTCAGCGCACCCCTGGCGGCGCTCCCGGGCAATTCCCGGCTGGACCGCGGCCCAAGCATCCCACGCGCACCACGCCTGGAGGCTACGCAGGACCCGGCGGTCCTGGAGGCCCCGGAGCCCGTCCCGGCTTCGGCGCTCGTCCCGGATTCGGCGCCCCGCGCCCCGGCGGCTTCGGCGGCCCGCGACCCGGCCCCGGCGGAGCA
>JAJXXG010001171.1 GCA_021781255.1 Acidobacteriota bacterium | reverse complement strand
CGTATTCCCGGCCGCCTTGCCGTCAAGCTGGAGGAATTGGGCGTATCCGTTTCTAAAGTGCTCCGCAAGGCAGGTCTTCCGCGTGACCTCTTCCAACGGACTCGTGTGCTGGTTTCTACCGCGGAGTTGTTCGCACTCTGGCGCGCCATCGACCATGTGAGTTCTGATCCTCTAATCGGTATCAAGCTAGGTATTGAAACCAAGACGGAACGCTTCCACCCCATGGCGATCGCGGCGCTTTCAACCGACAATCTGGTGGCCGCTTCTCGCCATATGGCCCGCTTCAAAAAGCTGACTGCACCCGAAGAGATCGTCGTTGAACTCGACGAAGCGGAGTTCAAGGTCAGTTTCCGTTGGCTGCTCGCCGTCGAAGACGAACCGGTAAGTCTGATCGATTATTGTTTTTCATGGGTGCGATCACTGGCCCGGCACGGCAGCGGCACGCCACTCAACCCGCTTCGCGTCGAGTACGTGCAGCGACGATTGAATATGCGCCAGTTGGAGCGAAGCCTGGGATGCACGGTCTTGATTGGAGCGCCGCAGAATGCAATCGTCTTCCGCGCTGTGGATGCCACAAAGCCGTTTGCAACGAGAAATGCAGAACTCCTTGATCTGCTTGCACCACAATTCGAGGAGCAGTTGCGGCAGTACAAGGAAGAGGACAGTTTTCTCGAACTCGTGCGCCGTACCATCCAGGACAAGCTCCCCGGCCACCGTCCCTCCATCAACGCAATATCACGGTCTCTGCATATGGGCCCTCGAACTCTGCAGCGAAGACTCCAAGACTCGGGATCAAGCTACCAGCGACTACTGGATGAGGCCCGTCACCAGATGGCTCGCTACTATCTCGGCAACTCAGCTCTGGAACTCAATGAAGCCGCCTATCTGCTCGGCTTTGAAGACCCAAACTCATTCGGTCGTGCCTTCAGAAATTGGGAGGGCGTGGCTCCAATCGCCTGGCGCGAAGCGCATCGGTCAACGAACGTGATGTGAGCGAAGCTACAAGTTTCGAGCTAATAGGTGGAGTTGCTCATCAGCGCTTCTTCATACCGTGGATAAAGCGCGCGAATCTCCGCCACCACCTCCGGCAGATTCACCTCAGACTTGTACGATCGCCATCGCTCTCACTCGCCTCTATGATCCTGAATTCTGCTGCAGTCCTACAGACCATCTCGCCACCTTCATGAGCCGCGCATCGTCCGGCGCGAATTCTTCTTTTGCTTCACCCCATACGCTCGATCCTTCTCCCGGTGAAAAGCCGTCTCCGGCTACCGCCACCCGGAACAAGGACCAGTACTCGCCATGAACTCGAGTTGCGGCGGCTTCAACGCCATTCCCGTGCAGGCAATTTCCTGCGTTTGTGTCATTCTGCTTGCATCGGGGTCTGCGCTCGCAACCTTACGCACCAGCCAGATTCCTTTTCGCTTTCTGTCTCCCGGGAACGTCGCCGACAGATCGCAAACAAAATTCAAAGTACTTTCTGAAATTTCAAGAAAGCGCTTATTTTCAAAAGGATACAAAAAATGAAATTTCGCGAAATCCGCCCATCCAGCTTTTTATCAATAACTTACATGGAAATACACATCCCCCCCCCTGGGGGGTGCCTCGGCAAAGAGCGCCACAAGCGGATGGACAGGCACACAAGATCCGATGGAAACGATTGATTGCAAACAAAATATGGTGGAGGCGGCGGGAGTTGAACCCGCGTCCGAAATCAATGTTAGCCGAGAGACTCCATGCGTAGTCTATTCAGAAAATTCGCTCTCGCTGCTCAGAACAGACAAGAAACTGCGAAAACTAGTCCGATGATCTTGCTGGAGCCACACGGACCGAGCGGCGACAGCCAGCCTGCTGTGCGACGTCCGCTCCTGGCCCACAGGCGAAGCCAGGGAAGACGGCTGCTTAGTTAATTAAGCAGCAAGTGCCAGATTGTTGTTGGCAATTGTTGTTTTGTAAGCGATTGCGGGTGCCCACACCCCGGCATGCCTCTCTGCCACTACCGATCCCGTCGAAACCGTGACGCCCCCATTGGCTGCATCGCGAACCCGATCTGGTCAGGTACAGCAGTTTGATTGTAACCGCAGCGTAGCTCCCGAACCTAATCGCATCGCTGCACGTCAGCGAATCGCTACTCGTTTTCAAGCACCACGGACTGGAATGCTCCATGCTCGATCGCCGCACGAATCTGAGCAGGCGTTTTGCCGAGCTTCGTCTGCTCGTAAGCATATGCGCCTTCTTTGGCACAGGTCGAGCATTCCGAGCCGTGCAGGCCTTCAAAGCAGCTTCGCAGGCTCGTGTGGCCAAGTTCGCGGTCACAGCGGCAGTAACAGGGCAGTTGATAGAGGACGCTGGAAACTTTCGCGGCCTTCTGATAGACATGCACCTGCCAGGAGTAGCGGAAGTTCGGTCCAGTGAGCTGATTGCCGCTGAGGATGGGAGGCAGACTGCTGATCTTCAGCGGCGCAGACGGATGATACGCCGGCACGTCATACGACGGGTTCATCCATTGCGCATAGCTGGCGGCGGTGGCAACGGAAAGCAGGATCGCAACAGCCCAACGGAAAGAACGGAAACGCTTCACGGAGAACCCTCCTGAAAGGAGATCGATACTACTGATACTAGCTCTGCCTCATCCATGCGTCCAGAGGGGGATGCACGATCCGTGCGTGGCGCAAAAAAGACGGCACGAACGATAGTTCGTGCCGGGAGGCCAGTGACGCAACTACTTCTTGTGCGATGGAGTCGGGAGACTTAGTACCGAGACCACCACAACAACTACAGCTTACAATATATTTTTCAAAAAACAAATACCAAAATCGAAATAAATGGAAGATTTTTTCTTCCGACCGAAGATGTCAGGAAGTGGATATCCTCGACAGATTGCCCTATGCAGAGAGCAGGAGCGAGAGCTGGACAAAATCACAATTATTCTGTAAGTAGTTTATTTTTATTATATTAGTAGACGGACTCCTCAAAACAAACTCGATATAAATATGCAGAAAATAGCCATTATGGAGAACTGGAAATCGC
>JAJXXG010001184.1 GCA_021781255.1 Acidobacteriota bacterium | reverse complement strand
CGGGGCCTGGGTAGAAGGCCTGGAATCCGAAAGGTTTGGTTTTGGCGGCGTCGATGACTTCGTGTATGTCTATGCCCATGCGCATGCAGAGCTGCTTGAGTTCGTTGACGAGCGCGATGTTGACGCAGCGGTAGATGTTTTCAAGGAGCTTGGTCATCTCTGCCGCGGAGGTGCTGCTGACGGGGACGACCCGGCGGAAGATGGTTCCGTAGAGTGCGGCTGCCATGTTTGCCGCGGCAGCGCCGCAGCCGCCGACAACCTTGGGGATATCGTGGCGGGCGACGGTGTCATTGCCGGGGTCTTCGCGCTCGGGTGAAAAGACCACATGGATGCCTGACTCGTCCTGGGCGCGGGCTACGCGCAGACCAAGCGGGTTGCCTTTTTCAAGCAACGGTACGACGATCTCATCCGTTGTGCCGGGATATGTGGTGCTTTCGAGCACGATCAACTGGCCCTTGTGGACGTGGGGCGCAATGGCTTCGACCGTGCGGGTGACATAGCTCAGGTCCGGCTCGTGGTACTCATTGAGCGGAGTGGGCACGCAGATGATGACCGCATCCATCTGGCCGATTTCGGAGTAGTCCGCGGTGGCGCGGAAGCCGGCCTTTTGCGCTTCCTGGATCATCGCGGGCAGAATGCGCACGATGTAGGAGCCGCCCTGGTTGAGGGTCTGGACCTTGTCCTGCGCAATATCGAAGCCGGTGACGCAAAACTTTTCGCCGCTGAACAGCAATGCCAAAGGCAAGCCCACATATCCCATGCCTACGATTCCGATGCGTGCTTGCCGGGACTCAACGCTCTTTTTGAACTGAGCCGGTGAACCTGCCATGGCAGTTGTCATGTTCTTGATTGTATGACGATTTGGCGACCCGATGCCAAACGGCGGAAGCAAAGCATTGCGTAGTATTCTCAAGCTTGTGGATTTATGCCGGTGTAACTGCTGGCGCGCTTTGTTGAGGGAGGGTTAGTTGGCGACTTATCTGGTGACGGGCGCGGGGGGGTTTATTGGCCGCTCAATTGCCGCGGCGCTGCTGGCGCGCGGAGAGAGCGTTCGCGGCATCGACAGCTTTATTACCGGGAAGCGCGCCAACCTGGTGGGTCTCGAGGCAATGGACTTCATCGAGGGCGACCTGACTGATCCGGCGGTCTGCGCCCGTGCATGCGCGGGCGTGGAGATTGTCTTCCACGAGGCGGCGCTGGCGTCGGTGCCGCGCTCGGTGGCTGATCCGGCGAGCACGAACTTGCATTGCGTGACGGCTACGCTGAATCTGCTGGTGGCGGCGCGGGCTGCGGGGGTGAGGCGAGTGGTGTATGCGGGCTCTTCGTCGGCATACGGCGATACGCCCACGCTGCCCAAGAACGAGGGGATGCTGCCGAATCCGATATCGCCGTATGCGGTGGCGAAGCTGGCGGGGGAGCACTATATGCGCACATTCGCGCGCGTGTATGGGATGGAGACTGTCGTTCTGCGCTATTTCAACGTATTTGGGCCGTATCAGGACCCCACTTCGCATTACTCGGGCGTACTGGCTGTCTTCTGCCGCAAGATGCTGGCGGGAGAGCAGCCGACCATCTACGGCGACGGGGAGCAGAGTCGCGATTTCACCTATATCGAGAACGTTGTCCATGCGAATCTGCTGGCTGCGGCTGCTCCGGCGGAGAGGGTTAGCGGGCAAATGATGAATGCCGCCACGGGCAGCCGGATTACCTTGAATGAGACCTTCAGGATTCTGCGTGAGCTGACTGGCTATGCAGGCGAACCCGCTTATGCTCCGGCGCGCGCCGGAGATATCCGCGATTCACTTGCGGATATCGGACTGGCGGAAGAACTGCTGGGGTATAAGCCTCAAGTGGATTTTCGCGAGGGACTGCGGCGCACGGTGGAGTGGTATCGGCAGGGCGCTTGATCGGTTGAGCACCGCCCGGCAAGGCCGCCGGGCTGGGGGCTGATTAGAAGAGCTTATCGGGATGCGGCGATGCCGATGATCTGAGTGGGCGCAGGGGGCGGGGCCTGAAGCGTGTGAGCGCCGGTTTGCGCCGCATGCAAGACTTCACCAGGTACGATGCCCAGAACAAGGGTTGCCGCCACGGCGAACAATAGAGCCGCAATGACAGCTACGCCGACGCGCGGCTCATAGCCGTGCGTCGGACTCATCTCTTCGGACGGGCGCTGCGCGGTTGTGAAAGCGAGGCGCAGATAGTATGCCGCGGCCATGCCTGAGTTGAGCAGGCCGATGATGGCCAGCCACACTGCTCCGCCGCCGACCGCGGATGAGAAGGAATAAAACTTGCCGAAGAATCCGCCGGTAAAGGGGATTCCGACCAGCGATGCGAGGAAGAAGATGAGCAGGCCGCCGAGCAGCGGGGAACGATAGATGAGCCCGCGGAAATCCTGAATCATGGGCAGGTTTTCGTTGTACCCGCTGGCGACCGTGACCACGGCGAAGATGCCGACGTTCATGGCGGCGTAGGCCGCGACGTAGAAGCTGGCGGCTGCGATGCCGCTGTTGCCCGCTCCGGCGAATGCGGCCAGCAGGTATCCGGCGTGGGCGATGGAGGAGTAGGCCAGCATGCGCTTCACGTTCTGCTGGCGAAGCGCGGCCAGGTTGCCGACGGTCATGGAGAGCACGGCCACCACCCAGAGCAGCGGCGCCCAGACGGAGTGGAGCGTGGGGAACATTTCATAGACCACGCGGAGCAGAAGAGCGAAGGCGGCAGCCTTTGGCGCCGTGGACATGAGGGCAACGACAGGCGATGGCGCGCCTTCATAGACGTCGGGCGTCCACACGTGGAAGGGCGCAGCCGAGACTTTGAAGAGGATGCCGACGAGCATCAGCGCCATCGATGCCAGAACCAGAGAGTGGTTTGGCGCGGAGGGCGCGAGATTTGCAATCTCGTAAATCTGGGTGGTGCCGGTAGCGCCGAAGATGAGGGCGATGCCGTAGAGCAGGAACGCGGTGGCGAACGAGCCCAGGAGGAAATATTTGATGGCCGCTTCCGGACCGCGGCCTGTCTCCTTGCGGTAGCCGGCCAGAACGTACGTTGCGATGGAGGAGATTTCGAGAGCGATGAAGACCAGCAGCAACTCGACGGCGGCGGTAAGGAGGCACATGCCGACCGCGCCGAATACTATGAGCGCGTAGTACTCGCCCTGGTGGTGGCTGTCCTCGGGCAGCGAGTCGAGCGAGAGCAGCAATGCAACAAGAACGATGCCGCAGATGAGGGTATGAAAAAAGACGGTGAAGGGGCTGGTTTCGACGGTTGCGTAGAAGCCGGTTCCAACGGGCAGGGAAAGCTGCCAGAGGCTTGCCCACAGCGCAAGAGTGGTTCCAATGGCGGCCACCCAGCCCAGCGAGCGGCGCGGAAAACCTTGAGGCAAAGACGCGTCCACGAGCATGACGAGGACGCCGGTGAGGGTGAGGATGACTTCGGGGAGAATGCGATAGATATCGGGAACAGGATTCACTTCTGGTCCTCCCCCTGGAATGAAACGCTCAGGCTGGATGCAGGCAAGGCGGTGGAACCTTTCAGGGCGGGAGCACCGACGCGATTCTCAATGGCCGGGATCCAGAGCGAAGGCGCAAGTCCCATGACCAGCATCAGGATGGCAAGCGGCCACAAGACGGCCAGCTCGCCGAGTCGCAGGTCTGCGGCAGGTCGCGTTGCCAGCTCGCTCTCTGGCCCATAGAAAAGCCGCTGCACCAGCCACAGCATGTAGGCAGCGCCGAGAATGACGCCCACGGTTGCCGCGATGCCCCAGCCGTGACTGACGCCAGTGAATGTGCTGGAGAGAATCAGGAACTCGCCAATGAATCCGTTGAGCATGGGCAGACCAATCATGGCGAGTGAGGTGATGACGAAAAGGGTTGCTGTTTGAGGCACGCGGCTCGCGAGGCCTCCGTAGGCTGCTATCTGGCTGGTTGCGTAGCGGGTTTCGAGTATACCGAGCAGGAGGAAAAGGGCGGCGTCGACAACGCCGTGGTTGAGGATCTGGTAGATCGCTCCATCCCAGCCGGTGAAGGTGAGCCCGTAGATGCCCAGCGTGATGAGGCTGAGATGGCTGAGGGCGGCGTAGGCGAGCAGGCGCCAGAAGTCGCGCTGGACCAATGCAAGGCATGCGCCGTAGAGAAGTCCGATGACGGCGAGGGCGACCAGAATGGGAGCAGCCTGGCGCGCCTGGACGGGGAAGAGACCGACGTGGAAACGAAGCATGGAGTAGAGCCCCAGCTTGCCTGCGACCACCATGGCCATTGCGACTGGCGCTTCGCTGAAGGTGTCTGCGAGCCAGCCGTGGAGCGGGAAGACCGGCACTTTGACGGCGAAGGCGAAGAGGAACGCGAGGGCGACCCAGCATAGTGCTCCGCCAGGCAGGGCACCGCTGGCAACGAGCAGCCGCAACTGAACAAAGTCGAATGTGCCGGTGCGCGCGTAGAGCCAGAGGATTGCAACCAGAAGCGGCGCTGAGGGGATGAAGGTGAAGAGGAAGAATTTGATTGCGGCCCGGGGTCCGTCTTTGCGGCCGTACATGGCAATGAGGATTGCCATGGGCACCAGTGAGAGTTCCCAGAAGCCGTAGTAGACCATGAGGTCCAGCGAAATGAAGACGCCGAACATGGCGGTCTGCTGGACGAGGAAAAGCGTATAGAAGACTTTGCTGCGCTCCTTGATGGCGTTCCAACTGGCGAGTACGCCAACCGGGGCAAGGAGCCCGACCAGCACCACCAGCCAGACGCTCAGGCCATCCACGCCAACGTGGTAGAAGATGGCGGGATTCTCAATCCATGGCCGGTTGATTTCGAATTGGAAGCCATGCTGGCCGAGAACAAAGTGCGCTGGCAGGTGGAGCGTTAGGCCGAAAGTGACCAGGGTGGTGAGGAGTGCAAGCCATGCGGGCAGCTTGCCGCGGTCTGGCAACAGCGCCACGAGAATGGCCCCGGCCAGCGGGGCCAGCAGGATCAGTGTGAGAATTGACTCGTTTATCGCCATCTCTTAATGCCCCGCCATATTCATGTGCAATCCGGGAAGAGTGGCCAGCACCGTGGTCCACGGAACCAGCACAAACAAAAGCAGCGCGGCGGCGCCAAGAGCCAGCCAGGCCGCGTAGGAGCGCAAATTGCCTGATTGCCACCGCTGGAGGACTGCTCCGGCCAACGTGGCAATGCCGCCGAGCAGCCACGCGAGTCCGCCGAGCACGGCAGTGTCCACCACCCATCCCAGCACGTACCGGGAGAAGGCGAGGAGCGGCTTGACGATGGTGTAGCCGCAGAACTGGTCAACGAAATATTTGTTGAGCAGCAGTTTGTAACCGCCGGGCATTGCCGCAGCCAGTTGAGCAGCGCTTTCGGGCTTCTGGCGATAGAGCCGGTGGGCCACAAACCAGCCTAGCGCGGCGACGGCAACGGCGAAACCGGTGAGGAGGATTTCCAGTTGCACGCTGCCGCCTTCGCTTGCGCGCTGACCGACTGCTGGCGCAAGGTATGCGCCGAAGCGTTCGATGCCGATCCAACCGCCGCCAACGGAGAGGAGAGCAAGGATGGATAAAGGCCCCAGCATGGACCATGGGCTCTCATGCGGGTGGACATCGTGGCTGCGCGACTCGCCGAGGAAGGTGAGATACCAGAGGCGGAACATGTAGAAGGCGGTGAGCAGCGCGGTGACGACGCCGACGAACCAGAGCAGCTTGCCGCCCGAGCCCTGGAGGAAGGCCGCGTAGAGGATTGCGTCTTTCGAGAAGAATCCGGCAAACGGGGGGAACCCGGCGATGGCGAAGACGGCCGCAGTCATGGTCCAGAAGGTAACCGGCATTTTCTTACGCAGGCCGCCCATTTTGCGCAGGTCCTGCTCGCCGCCCAGGCCGTGGATGACAGAGCCGGCAGCGAGGAAGAGCAGGGCCTTGAAGAAGGCGTGCGTCATGAGGTGGAAGATGGCTGCAGAGTAGGCTGCGACGCCGCAGCCCATGAACATGTATCCAAGCTGCGAGATGGTGGAGTAGGCGAGGATGCGCTTGATGTCGTTCTGCACCAGGCCGATGGTTGCGGCGAAGAGCGCAGTGGCAGCGCCGACCACGGCAACGACGCTGAGGGCGAAGGGCGAGCGGTCAAAGATGGCATGCGTGCGGGCAATCATGTAGACGCCCGCCGTGACCATGGTTGCAGCGTGAATGAGCGCGGAGACCGGCGTGGGACCTTCCATCGCATCGGGCAGCCAGACGTAGAGCGGCAACTGCGCGCTCTTGCCGGCTGCGCCGAGCAATAGACAGAGGGCAATGGCGGTGAGTACGCCGCCGCTCCAAGCGGGGCTTGCGGCGAGCTTTGCGCTGATTTCGCTGAAGGTGAGCGTGCCGAAGGTTGCGAGCAGAAGGAACATGCCGATCAGGAAGCCGAAGTCGCCGATGCGGTTGACGATGAAGGCCTTCTTGCCTGCGTCGGCGGCGGAGTTCTTCTGGTAATAGAAGCCGATGAGGAGGTAGGACGCGAGGCCCACGCCTTCCCAGCCTACGAACATCAGCAGGGCATTGCCGGCGAGCACCAGAACCGTCATGAAGAACATGAACAGGTTCATGTAGCTGAAGAAGCGCCAGTAGCCGTCCTCGTGGGCCATGTAGCCGACGGAGTAGATGTGGATGAGGAATCCGACGCCGGTGACGACGAGCAGCATGACGAGGGAAAGCTGGTCGAAGACGAAGCTGAAATCCACGTGGAGCGTTCCGGCGTTGATCCAGCCGATGGGGCAGGTTTCAGAGTAAGGCAGCGCCAGTCCTGCGCCGGTTGCTTTCACGGCGTTCAGCACCACGCCGAATGAAGTCAGCGGGGCGAGCAGCGCAATGGCGGAGACCAGGCCCTTGGGCAAGCGGCGGCCCAGAAGTCCGTTGATGACGAACCCGGCAAAGGGCAGCAGCGGAATGAGCCAGAGATAAAGGTGTTCGTTCATAGTTTCATCAGGTCGATGCGGTCGACGGCCAGGGTATCGCGTGCGCGGAAGACAGCAATGATGATGGCCAGGCCCACGGCAGCTTCAGCCGCGGCCACCATCATCACAAAGAAGACGAAGATTTGACCCTTTACCATGTGCCACTGGTGGGCAAAGGTTACGAAGGAAAGATTGACGGCGTTGAGCATCAACTCGATCGACATGAAGACGGTGATGAGGTTGCGCTTGATGAGGAATCCGATGACGCCGAGAGAGAAGAGCGCAGCGCTCAACAACAGATACCATGCGAGCGGAATTTCCTGCTGAAGCAGATGCGAGGAAGCGGGAGTCACTTGCCGGCCGTCCTTTCTCCGTCGCCGTGACGGGCCAGGGCAACTGCGCCGAGGATGGCAATGAGGATCAGTACGGAGGTCACTTCAAAGGGGAGCAGAAGTTTGGTGAAGAGCACCACGCTCAGTTCCTCAGTGGAGGTGATGCCATCGCTGAGCGATGCCGTGCCCAGCCCCTGCGCCTTGAGGATGACGGTGGCCAATACGCCGAGAATGGCGACGACAGCCGGAAAGCCCACCGCGCGCGCGGCGCGGCTGCCCAGGGTGCGGTCTTCGCGTCCGGCGTTGAGCAGCATGACGACAAATGTGAACAAGACCATGATGGCGCCGGCATAGACGATGACCTGCGCGGCGGCGAGGAATTCGGCGCCGAGCAGGAGGTAGAGGACGGCCAGCGAGGTCATCACCACAATCAGCGACAGTGCGCTGTTGATAGGGTGGCTCTGGAGCAGGAGATTGATCGCTCCGGCGAGGCAGAGACCGGCAAAAAGGACAAACAGAATCAGGTGCATCGTTCCGTCGCAGACTGGCGAACGCCGGGAAAAGAACCGGCAGGCTGAGGGAAGGCCCGGGAAGCAGAGTGCTCCATGAGACTTCCAATTTTCATCGCGCGCGCAAGGCTCTTCGAGAGCCGCAGCGCGCTTAACGATAGGCAAGCCAGAGGCTTGTGCCCACAATGTTGAGGATGGCAAGCGGAAGCAGGTACCGCCATCCGAAGTTCATCAACTGGTCATAGCGGAAGCGCGGCAGCGTTCCGCGGACCCACACATACAAGAAAAGAAAACAGAAAACCTTGAGGACGAACCAGAAGATCGGCAGCAGTGCCTGGATCACGATGTTTTGCGGCAGTGGGATCAGGTTGCCGAAGGGGCTTGTCCATCCGCCAAGAAAGAGCAGCGTGGCCACGCAGCCGACGGTGATCATGTTGGCGTACTCTGCCATGAAGAACATGGCGAACTTCATCGAGCTGTACTCGGTGTGATAGCCCGCGGTCAGCTCGCTCTCGGCTTCGGGCAGATCGAAGGGCGAGCGATTCGTTTCCGCGTAGGCTGCCATGAGGTAGATGAAGAACGCGATGAACTGCAGCCCGCCGAAGATGTTCCAAGAGAGGATGCCCTTGCTGGCCTGATTTTCGACGATGACGCGGAGGTTGAGCGATCCAGCCTGGAGCACCACGCCCACCAACGAGAGTCCGAGGGCCAGCTCGTAACTGATGAGCTGCGCGGAGGAGCGAAGCGAGCCGAGCAGGGAATACTTGTTGTTCGACGACCAGCCGGCGAGCGCAATTCCGTAGACGCCGATGGAGGTGATGCCGAGGATAACCAGCAGGCCGATGTTGACATCGGAGATCTGGAACAGACGCATCCCGCCCGGCGCAATATCGGGGGAGCCGAAGGGAACAACGGCAATGGAGATGAGTGCGCAGCCCAGAGCGATGATGGGAGCGAGAAGGTAAAGCGGCCGGTAGACTGCCGTGGGAATAATGTCCTCTTTGAGAAAGGACTTTGCTCCATCCACGAGCGGCTGCAGGAGTCCAAAGGGCCCAACGCGGCTGGGCCCCCAGCGGTTCTGGATGCGGCCCACGAGTTTGCGCTCCAGCAGCACGGTGTAGGCGACGCCGAGGAGCATCACTACCGTCACCACGGCCACCTTGAGCAGACTCCACAGGAAAAACTGCAAAATCGTCACGAGTTCTCAGCCTCTCTTGCCAAACTTTCCATCAGTCCGCTGCCGTCCCCGCCAGCAAAGGCGAAGCCTGATGCCGCTTCAGATCATTCAATCCCGGGCTGTACCGGCCCAGCGTTCCAGAGGTGAACAGCCCATCGTGTGAGGGAGCGATCACGGCTGCTCCGGTGAGCGCGGCAACGGGCACAAATCCGGGCTCGGTTGTCACGTCGTTGCCGCCGAAAAGATTGAGCCGGTCGAGTTTGTATGCGGGCACGAGGCGCTCGATTTCGTCCAACACCGCGAGTGGGTCAAAGGGACTGAGCTTCGGCTCGAGTCCGTTGGCAGCCAGCCACACGGCGTGGCGGTCCGCCTCGCCGGCCTGGACGCCGCGCGATTGGCCCAGGTCAGCCGTGACGCCTGCCGAACCGAAGGGCACCAAGGTTTTGACGTCGACGCCCATGGCACCAGCTAGACGGACGAGAATTTCGAAGTCCGGCTTCACACCGGCTCGGTCCGCTGCTTTACGAGCCAGTTGAACATCGCCGAAAGTGTTCGTCACAGTGCCAGATTTTTCGTAAAGGCTGGTGGCAGGAAACACGACGTCAGCAACGGCTGCTGTCTCGGTGAGGAAGATGTCCTGCACGATGATGAAGGTGTTCTTCAATGCCGCTGCGTTCAGACCCGGCTTGGCAAGCGGGTTGGCTCCCATGACAAGCAATGCGGCAAGGTCGCCTGTGGCGGCTGCGGCGAACATGTCTGGCAGCGCCTTGCCTGGCGTGGCGGGCATGCCGGCGTACTCCGCAGAGAATGCACCGGGCGCGGTTACCGGAACGTAGCCCGGCAGCCGGTCGGGGAGCAGGCCCATGTCGGCCGCGCCGCGCGAGTTGGCATGGTCGCCGAGGAAGGCAAAGCGCACATGATTGCGCTCGAGGCCCCACTTCACCAGCGCTTCAAGCTCCGCGCCGGCATACTCCTGACCAAGAATGACGAGCAGCGATTCCTCGGCCAGCAGGACGTCGCGGAATGTGGGGTAGGCAATTTCCTTGTCGTTGCCGCCGAAGTATGCGGCAAGTGAAGAGTAGCCGCCTGCCGGGAGCCTCAACACAGCCTTTGCCTGGCGCTCCAGCTTGATCTGCGCAGTATTTGCCACATACAGGCGCGCGCGATTCAGCCGCACATTGGTGCGCAGGTTCCACGCGAGAAGCGGGTGCTCTTCGGTGGGATTGCCGCCGACGAGCAGGATCGCCGGGGCTGTTGCGGTGTCGCGGAGGCTGGCCGCGCGTCCCTGGCTGCCTGCAAGAGCGCGGGCAAAGCCTGCATAGTCCGCGGTGCGCTCGTGGTCAATGTTGTTGGTCTGGAGCACGGTGCGCGCGAACTTCTGCAGCAGGTAATTTTCTTCGTTGGTGGTCAGATTGGAGCCGATGACACCGATGGCACCGCCGCCCCTGCTGTCACGAATTTCCTTGATTCTGCCGGCGGCAAAGCGCAGCGCGTGCTCCCAGGTGGCGGGCTCGAGCTTGCCACTGGCATTGCGCACGAGAGGCTTGTTCAGCCGCTCGGGGTTCTCGACAAAGTCAAAGCCGAAGCGGCCCTTGGCGCAGAGGAAGTCGTTGTTGATGCCGCTCTTGTCGCGATTGTCGGCGCGGATAATCTCAGAGCCGTCGTTGGACTGGCGGACGCCGAGCGTAACTTTGCAGCCGTCGGCGCAATGCGTACAGACGGTGGAGACGTGGTTCATTTCCCAGGGCCGCGTCTTGTAGCGATAGCTGCCGCTGGTCAGCGCTCCCACAGGGCATACGTCAATGCACATGCCGCACTGCTCGCAGTCCAGGGTGTCGCCACCGTTGGGCGCGATGACGGAACTCGATCCGCGATTCTGGACGCCGAGCGCCCATACATCCATGCCTTCACCGCACATGCGGATGCAGCGATAGCAGAGAATGCAGCGGGGGCGGTCATAGAACACTGCTGGCGACCACTGCTGTTCCTCGCGGTGCTGCTTGGCCTCGGCGTAGAGGCTCTCGCCCGCGCCGTACTTGAAGGTCATGTCCTGCAGTTCGCACTCGCCGCCAGCATCACACACCGGGCAATCGAGCGGATGGTTGCCCAGCAGCAGCTCGATGGTAGCCTTGCGCGCCTGGGCGATCTCTGCCGACTCGGTAATGAAGACCTGGCCCTCGGCCACAGTGGTGGTGCAGGCGGTTTGCAGCTTGGGCACCTTTTCCTGGCGCACGACGCACATGCGGCAGGCAGCCTGCAGGCTGAGTCCGGGGTAGTAGCAGAAGGCGGGAATTTCGATGCCCGCCTTGCGGCACGCGTCAATCAGCAGCGTCCCAGCGGGAGCCGTCAGCTTCTTTCCATCGACAGTGAACGTTACGTCTGCCATGCGTCTCCAGCGCCCCTTACACTACGGCCACTTCTACGTGTTTGGCGAACGGGCAGGGCTTGCCATTCAAGTGGTCCTCGAACTCCTTGCGGAATTTTTTCACAAAGCCCAGCGTGGGCATGGCCGCGGCATCGCCGAGCGGACAGAAGGTGCGGCCCAGCATGTTTTCAGCCAGATATTGAATGTTGTCGATGTCCTTGACCGTGCCGAATCCTGCATGGAAGCGGGTCAGCGACTTCTTGAGCCAGTCTGTTCCCTCGCGGCAGGGGATGCACCAGCCGCAGCTCTCATGCTGATAGAAGCTGATGGTTCGCAGGGCAAATTCGACGATGCAGGTCTGGTCGTCAATGACGACGACGCCGCCGGACCCGAGCATGGAGCCTGCCTTGCCGACCTGGTCAAAATCCATGCCGAGGTTCTCGATTTCTTCGGGGAGCAGGACGGGGGTCGAAGAGCCGCCGGGCACGACGGCCTTCAGCTTGCGTCCGCCGCGTACGCCGCCTGCCACGTCGTAAATGATTTTTTTCAGGTTGTAGCCCATGGGCAGTTCGTAGACGCCGGGCCGCTCGACGTGACCGCTGACACCGAAGAGGCGTGTTCCACCATTGCGCTCCGAGCCGACGGCCGCATAGGCTGCGCCGCCCATTGAAATCACATGCGGAACGGTGGCAATGGTCTCAGCATTGTTGATGACCGTGGGTCCGCCGTAGAGGCCGACTACGGCAGGGAACGGCGGCTTGATGCGCGGCACGCCACGCTTGCCTTCAAGAGACTCCATGAGCGCCGACTCTTCGCCCACTTCATAGGCGCCGGCGCCGCTCTGCGTGATGACCTGGAACTCCGTATCGGAGCCGAAGATGTTTTTGCCGAGGAAGCCCCTGGCGTAGGCATCGGCGACCGCCTTTTCCATGATTTCGAGGAGATAGCGATACTCGCCGCGCAGGTAGATGAAGCCCAGCTTTGCGCCGATGGCGAGGCCCGCGATGATGGTTCCCTCA
>JAJXXG010000201.1 GCA_021781255.1 Acidobacteriota bacterium | reverse complement strand
CCGAAATGCGCTAAATGCACTTTGTGAAAAATAATTGTTGCAACAAATATTGTTTCCGCACATCTGAAGAACACCACCATTTTCAAGGAGCGGAAATCCGCATGATTCTCAGCAAACGAAAGTCGCTTTTCTCCCTCGCAGCAGCAGGTCTTCTCATCGCAGCCGCCGGTGTAGCGCAGGCGCAGTCAACCACCTGGTCCATCGATCCGGCCCACAGTGAAGCGGACTTCAGCGTGAAGCACATGGGCATCTCCAATGTTCACGGGCGTCTCGGCAACATCACCGGCGCCGTGACCTTGAACGATAAGGACATCACGCAGTCGCAGGTAAAGGCCACGATCCAGACAGCCACCGTCGACACCGGCGTCGCGCAGCGCGATACTCACCTCAAGAGCGCAGACTTTTTCGACGTCGCCAAGTATCCGCAGATGACCTTCGAGAGCACCGGCATCACCAAGGTTGACGGCGAACTGAAGATGACCGGCAACCTCACACTGCACGGCGTCACCAAGCCCGTAACCCTTGCTGTAGAAGGCCCAAGCAAAGAGCAGCTCGATCCATACGGCAAAACGCGCCGCGCATTTTCCGCAACGACAACCATCCATCGCCAGGATTTTGGACTGCTCTGGAATGGAAATCTGAAGTCGGGCGACACTGTCATCGGAGACGACGTCAAAATAGAACTGGACATCGAAGTCATCAAGCAGTAGCGGGGCCGCTCATGGCAAATAAGCTGCAGCACGAAATCAAGCAGGGCCGCCCTTTTTCAAGTCTTGAACAAGAGGCGGCTCTGAATATTCAACGAACAGCGGACGACCTGCAGCGAACGTTTGCCAAGCTCATCAAGCCCTTTGGCATTACTCCCACGCAGTACAACGTGCTGCGTATCCTGCGCGGCGCGGCGCAGACGGGCTTGCGCTGCGCAGAGATCAGTGAGAGGCAGATCAGCCGCGAACCTGACATTACGCGGCTGATCGATCGCCTGCAGCGCCTGAAGCTGGTGCGCCGCAAACGCGATCCGCAGGATCGCCGCGTGGTGCACAACTACATTACTGAAGCAGGACTCGAGAAACTGGCCGCACTGGACCCGCTGATTGGTCCTGCCATCAAGGATCAGCTGGGACACATGGGCGACGAACGTCTCTCGCTGTTGATCGACCTGCTCGAAGAGGCGCGCGCCAATCCCAGCGATTCTTAGAAATCTACATGCATGCGCACGGACTCGACCCACACCGGGCCGCGATCGCGGTTGTAGCCGGGGTGATCGAGATGCGTCATTCCCAGCGCATAGTAAACGCCCTTCCACGTATGCAGGTTGTAGTAGCTCTCGAGAATATTCTCGCGGCCATAGTTGAGCCTGCCATCGCCGAGAATAAATCCGAGTCCACCATCCTTCAGATAATTCTGGTGATCTTTCTTGATTGCGTTCGAGTCATAGGCAACGCCTATCTTGTCGAAGCGGCGCCCCCATTGATTGCCGGCGTAGTCGCCGCCGAACTCGACGGTCTGATCGACCTCGGTATAAGCGAAGGATTCATGCTGTCCCTCGTTCCACCCGACGCGTGAAAAGAGGCGAAGCTCCGGCGTGATTTCCTGCTCGCTGTTCCAGCCGAATCCATACTTCACGGCGCCGAAGCGCTCATGGGCGGTGATATCCGGTACTGGATCAATGCCGGCGACAAACGCGCGCACCGCCTCGCGGTAGTTGCCCATGTGGGCGTTGTTGCGATAGGCGAGAATGCGGATTGCTCCTTCGCGTCCATGGAGGAGCGAATGCCGCCACTCATATTCCCAGTTCTGACCGCGCGCCCTGGAGAAGGCCCAATCCAGGCTGATGCCGTTGGCAACCGTGGGCATCGCGAAGAACCCATAACGAAAGCTCCAGTTGCGGTCATCGTACTCTGCCACTCCGCCGACAGTGTAGCCGCGCGTATCCGCCGCATAGTCCCACGCTCCGTCATTGTCCACGGTCCAATCCATGAACTGCAGATGGCTGTCACTCCCGACCTCATTGATGTCGAAGACGTCGGGCAGGGAGAACTTGCCGATGCGAAATTCAAAGCGACGCACGGGCAGGTCAGCAGCCAGTGAAAACGGGCCGCGTGGGGCGTGTACCGTTTCGTCCGTGAGCCCGATCACCTGACGAATTTCACCGCGGGCAAGATACGGCGTTGAACCGAGATTGGGATTGCGCACCACATCGAGATTGGTAAATCCGGCGAGACCCAGCGCTTCGCTCAGGCCGCGTCCTCCTGCGCTCTCAAAATCCACGATTAAGTCCGTGTGATAGAGAACGCTGTGCGTGGGGGAGTAAGCGAGGAAGAGCGTGCCCAGCAGGGAAGTCTTGTACTCGCCGCCGCCGTGAAAGCTGTTCGTTCCCTGATAGGGCGAATGAAAGCCCGGGTGAGATTGAAAGATGATATTGCTCTGTCCCTGGATGAGCCAGGGCGCACTGTCGCTATGCGGAAAGAGGGTCAGATCCGCAGCGTGAGGCTCTTCGATCGCCTCTGGAGAAGCGCCGGAACTGTCGGAGCCTTTGTTCTGCGGGGCAAAGAGAAGCGCGGAAAAATCAATGGGGTGAAGCAGCGGCTCAGCAGGCGCAGTCTGCCCGGAGCCCGCCGGAACAACGCCAAGGACCAGGAACACGAGCGCGCACAGATCTCTCCGGGATTTGGGAAATTTGAACAAAATCTGATCACTCTCTTGATTGAAATATGAGGTCCATAGACCGGAGGGGTCGTACTGGAACATCTGCCTTCCTCAAAATACGACAAGAATAGTCCTAATTGCAACCCTCTGACTTTATTACACTTTTGAGGCGCGCCGGGAAGAATGAAAGGCAGTTAAAATTCCGCGTGGCGGTGGGACCCGCATCAGAGTGGAAAACAGAGAGGTGAAGCCGCTGGGTGTCTGGCGCGTCTATACTTTATCTATGTCGAAATACTCAATCGTCGTTCCCTTTCACAATGAAGAAGATAGCGTCACCGCACTCTATGACCGCCTGAAGGCTGTAATGGAAGGCGTAGGCGACAGC
>JAJXXG010001215.1 GCA_021781255.1 Acidobacteriota bacterium | reverse complement strand
CGTGAATGTCATACCCGCGATAGTGCAGGTCGTTCCCGCTCTGCCCCACCGTGCACAGCGCCGTATTCCCCGCCGGCGTCCCGCTCAGCGCCACAGACTTCTTGGGCTTGAATCCCCCAGCCTCATTCCCGCTCATCACCCACCTCAGCGAGTCCTACGCTAGAAGATGGGCCTTCCGCATGGCAAGCGCACCCGGCCCCACACCGACAACCTCCGTACACCTGATTGTCATCTTGAGCGTAGCGAAGCGGAGTCGAAAGATCCGCGGTCGCTTTTAAGCGCGCTCCCCGCAATTGCCCTAGGCTCACTGTCCAGATAGAGGATGATATGAGCGAAGCCTTCGCTCATGCGCGTCGAAAGGTCGTCCTGGGGCGGAGGCCCATCTTTGACATTCGAGTGGCCGATACAATCTTGCCAAGGCACAGAGAAGTAGCGCTGGGGGGAGCCATGTCCGATTTCGACAATATCTCCGAATGGATTGATAAGCGCATCAAAAAGCGGAGCACTGCATCGAAAGAAGCAGAACGCGCCAGCTTCGACCCAAATACTCCAACTATCGACGCTGGCACATTCGCCCAGCAGATTGCCAATCTTGCCGAAACGCTGCGAAATAAAGTCGAACGAGAAGGGCCTTCAATTCTCCCTTATCCGAACCTGACAATCGACGTCAGCATTATTCTTCGGCAGTTGATCTGGACATACAATCTCTTGTGCTGGATCAATGCCGATGAAACTCGGCACGGAACGACCGGATACAAGGAGCCATATACATTCGTCAGCCTTCCACTCGTGCGGACGATCATCGACGGATTCTACAACTGCACTGCGTTGTTGGACGATCCCTCCCGATCAAGGATGTTTCGAATTAGCGGGTTTTTCAGGCTACGTCAAGCGCTTCACGAAGACGAGGAGCGATATGAAAAGGATCCGGCCTGGCAAAAGGATTTTGAGAATCGTCATTACCTGCTGCAGAGGGGGCTCGAACAGGACCGACTGACGGAAGCTGATCTGGATGACAAGAAAAACAAATGGCCGCTTCTGGGCGACTATCTGAGCAGGCTCCCTGACACAACGCATAAGCAATTACTACGCAGAATTTCCCTTGGGTTCTGGCGCGAGTATTCTTCGATCTCACATGCCAGCTACGACGGTCTTGTACACTTGTTCCCATCGATCGCGCGAGACCATATACCTCACGACTTGAGGAATGCTAGGCTCGATGATCACCAGCGACGACAGTTCTCAATGCACTTTGCGCGCACCGCGGCCCTACTGTTGTGTTTACTAACTGAAATCCAGCACTACTTCAAGTTTGAAGGCGCGAATATCGACAAACGTCTTCGGGAGATTTGGTCTGCCATGCTCGAGATCTACGAAGTAAAGGAACTCTACGACTTCAGATACAACTCCCTGCTCAGAGCACCAAATCCAGCGGCAACACGCTCAAGTCCTTGATGTCATCTGCATCTTATGGCTTCCTCAAGAACACCCATGTAACGCACTATTTCTGTCCCCTTCGCCCTACTGCATCCCTTACCCCCCAACCCCTGTGACGTAAGTCGCTGCACCGGCCTCCACCCGCCCCCTATCCTCAACTCATCGGAAGCGCCCGCAGCATCCAGACCCGCGCATCCGGTCCTGAGAGGCAGGCATGAACACCCTCGCGCAGACACTCCCGGCCACCGCACCGCAGCGCGCCAAGCTCTATCTCCCCCGCGAGCACGGCGCCACCGCCATGCTGCTCACCCCCATCGTCGCCGTCGCCATCCTGGCTCGCACCTGGCATTGGAGTGAGCTTGCCGTCCTCGCCGCCGCGTTCGCCGCCATCTCCGCCAAAGACCCCGCCGTCCTGCTCATGCGCCAGTGGTTTGTGTGGAAGAAGCCCAGCCCGGAAGCCCCCATCGCCGCCCGCTGGCTCATCGGCTGGAGCGCCGTTCTCGTTGCCAGCGTCGCAGTCCTCTTCGCCACCTGGCCGCTCAAGGCATTCGTGGCCGTCGGCGCGGGCGTCGCCGTCTTCGGCTGTCTCGCAATATTCGTCAACCTCAAAAACCGCCAGCGCTCCACGCTCTTCCAGATCGCCAGCGCCGCCGCGCTCACCTCAACCTCTGTCGCCACCTGCCTCGCCGCCACGGGCTCTGTCGCTCCGTGGTGCTGGTGGTTCTGGGCCTTGAGCGCCTTGCAGGCTACCGCGGGCATCCTCGTCGTCCACGCCCGGCTCGACAAGCGCATCGCCCTGCGCAAGGCCACCGCCGCCAGCCCGCACTTCCGCCGCGCCGCTCAGGTCGCGTTGGTAGTCCTTCTCTGCGCAGCCGCCACAGCCGTGTTCTTCCGCCACATCGCCATTGCCCTGGCTCTCGCGCTCGCCGCCGTGGGCTACATGTACGACCTCAGACGGCAGAAGAATCCCGCGTCGCTCCAGATGCCGCTCAAGTCCGTCGGCCAGCAGGCGCTCCTGCTCTCCAGCGTCTATGCCGCCCTGCTCATCGCTGGACTCTGGTAGGGCCGGCCTCTGGTATGCCAGGACCGCCGCACTTAGCCAAGCTTCGCGACTCGACTACTTCTTCATGCGCGCCGCGGTCGACGGAGGCACAATCCCCTTCAGCCGCAGATACACGGACATGGTTCCATACATCTCGTTGTCATGCGCGGCATTCTTCTCAATCAGCCCCACGCGCGTGCCATGGAAAAAACCCTTCCCCACCACATCCAGCGCATTCGCCGCCGTCACCGTCGCATTCGCCGCATCGCACGTGTCAAAGGACGCCTTCAGCTCCGCCACAATGGCCGCCTTCGTCGCCGCCCCTGCCGCGGGCGGTGTCGGCGTCTTGCCTGCAATCATGGCGCACACCATCTGCTGCGCCTGCGCCACATGCTGGAAGAGTTCGCCATAGGAGCGAATCTCCGCTGTCGGCTTGAAGCTGTAATCCGCCTCCGGCATCGCATCGGCCGCCCCCAAAATGAACGTCTTCTGCATCCCGTACGCCGCCTTCGCCTCCTGAATCAGCGTATCGATCGAGCCGTGCTCCGGCTCCTGTGCCACCG
>JAJXXG010000845.1 GCA_021781255.1 Acidobacteriota bacterium | reverse complement strand
GGTCGAAGCCGGAGATCATGAGGATCTGCTTGAAGATCTGCGGCGACTGCGGCAGGGCGTAGAACTCGCCGGGATGGACGCGGCTGGGGACGAGGAAGTCGCGCGCGCCTTCGGGCGTGGACTTGGTGAGGATGGGCGTTTCGATTTCAAGAAAGCCCTGGCGGCTGAGGCTCTCGCGGATGGCGAGGGTGATGTCGTGGCGCAGGCGGAAGTTGCGCTGCATCTCCGCGCGGCGCAGATCGACGTAGCGGTATTTGAGGCGGACTTCCTCGTTCTGGATGGCTTCCTCGGCGGGTGAGAACGGGGCGAGGCGCGTGTCATTCAGCACCAGCAGCTGCGTGCTCTCAATCTCGATTTCGCCGGTGGGCATTTTGGGGTTGATGGCGTCGGCAGAGCGCAGGCGCACCTTGCCGACAGCGGCGACGACATACTCCGGCCGCACCTGCTCGCCTTTGGCGTGACCATCGGGCGTCAGCTCCTTGTCCAGCACAATCTGGGCGATGCCGCTGCGGTCGCGGAGATCAAGAAAGATGAGGTTGCCGTGGTCGCGACGGCGGTTGACCCAGCCCATCACAACGACTTGCTGGCCAGCGTGGGCGGCGCGCAAGTCGCCGCAGAGATGCGTCCGTTCAAGATTGCCTAAAAAATCGAGCACTACGCGTGTCCTTTATCCCCTGGGCGGCTCGGGGAGAAACGCAGCCAGCTCCGCGCGGGGAACCTTTGTTTGTGTGCCGGTGGAGAAGTCCTTCACTGTAAGGATACCGGATTGAAGCTCGTCTTCGCCGAGGATGACGATGCAGCGGGCGGTCTTGTCGGCGGCCTCAAAGGATTTTTTGAGGCGGAAGGAGCCCTCGCCCAGCTCGACGGCGAGGCCGGTGTGGCGCAGCTCGCGGGCCAGCGAGAGGGCGGCGGCGTTCATGGCTTCGCCGAGCGGGGCAATGTAGGCATCCACCGCTTGCCGCGGGGCGGGGTTTCGGTTGAGTTCCTGCGCCTGCAAGGTCAGGACGAGACGGTCTTCGCCGATGGCGAAGCCGATGCCGGGAGCGCGGGGCCCGCCGAGGGCTTCGCTGAGGCCGTCATAGCGGCCGCCGCCGAGCAGGGCGTTCTGCGCGCCGAGGCCGCCGTGGGTGAACTCGAAGGTGGTGCGGGTGTAGTAGTCGAGGCCGCGGACAAGGCGGTGATCGAGAATGTAGGGCACGCCGGCGGCGTTGAGCGCGGCGGTGACGGCGGCGAAGTGCTTTTGCGATTCGGGATCGAGGTGGTCGGCGATGCGCGGGAGCTTCTCGATGATGGGCTGGTCCTCGGGGACTTTGCAGTCGAGGACGCGGAGCGGATTGGTGACGGCGCGGCGCTGGCAATCGGCGCACATGGTGTGAGCGATGGGCTCGAGCGCGGCGCGGAGAGCCTGGTTGTAACGTTCGCGGTCGGCGGAGGAGCCGACGGAGTTGAGCTGGAGTGTCCAGCCGGTGATGCCGAGCTCGTCGAGGAAGGTGGCGAGCATCTCGATGACTTCGGCATCGCGCAGGGGGCTTTCGCTGCCAGCCGAGGGTGGGCCGATGACCTCGGCGCCGATCTGCCAGAACTGGCGGTAGCGGCCACGCTGCGGACGCTCGCGGCGGAACTGCGGGCCGATGTAGTAGAGCTTCTGGAGCTGGCCGGTTTCGCCCAGCTTGTGCTCGATGTAGGCGCGGACCACGCCGGCGGTGTTTTCGGGGCGGAGGGTGAGGGACTGAACACTCTTGCTGAACTGCCCAGCAACCTCTTCTACGATGACTTCATCGAGCTGAACTTCTTCTTTAGGAAGTCCCGCGGGGATTACCAAACGCAATCCGGGGCCGAAGCGACGCATGTAGTCAGCATTTGCGGAATACGGAAGGATTTCGCGATTCCGCAACGCCTTTTTCGCATTGAGGAGACCGTCAACAACATCCTGTGTCACTTTGTTGCTAAATGCGACGAATTCCGGCCTTTCCGGATTTCTTCGGCCGAGAATCAATTTAACGCCAAGCTTCTCGATTGCTTGAAGCACATCCAGTGCCCCCGACTCGATAACAAAGCCCCTTTCGTTTACTTGAATTCCGGTCCAAGTATTGATCAGGCTTTGTATTTCAAAGCGTTCGCGGTCCTCCCAGGTGTACATCTCCTTGGAGACGATGTCGGTTTCTTCGCCGACGCCGCGGGCGAAGAGGGTGGTGTCTTCAAAGACGGGGGTGCGGATTTCGCCGAAGTTGTAGCGGGCGAAGACGGCACGGGCGACGGCCTCGATGCGGTTCCACAGGGCGGTCTCGGGCGGCAGAAGGTCGCGGGTGCCGCGCACGGCTTTCAGGGTGGTCATATCTTCTTTAGTCTAAATGTTCGTTGGCGACGCGCTATTATCGGCGCTAATCTGCTCCCATCATAAGGATTTTTTCCGCGTGTCACGCACTGCAGGACTTGTGATCCAGGCAAGGACGAAGCAGAGGTTTTGCCCAACATCCAGGAAGCCATCACCGCATGGCTCTGGGCCGACGCTCAAACGAGGACGGAATCTCTTTGAGTTGGGCGTTGCCTAAGCCCGCTTCTTGATCGACTTTAGCAGCGTGCTGTCGATGCGGGTTTGCCAGCCGGGGCCGGTGGCTTTGAAGTGGTCGATGACTTCGGGCGAGAGGCGCAGGGAGACCAGCTTCTTGGTGGGAGCTTTTTGCGGGCCGCGCTTGCCTCTGCGCACCACCTTGCCCTTGCGGACCAGATCGGCCTGTGCGAACCAGGCACGCGTGGCTTGAGGATCGTTCGGATCGTAGGGACCGTCTTCGGGCGCGTAGGGGATGACGTCGCTTTCCTTGCGTGACAGTGCGCGTTCCCAGTCTGTCTTACTGTGAGTCGTTTTCATATTGCCTGCGCTCCTCTCGCGAGGCTGGCCGGAATGAGATTACGCGGACATCGCTTCCGCGTTCGGTGTAGACCAGCGTAAGGACACGCCCGCGAAGGACGGCCATGGCAATGTCCATCAAGCGGTGTTCACTGTCCCGGCTGCTTCGATAGGTGCATTTCTCCGGGTTGTCGTAGACGAGGTCGGCATCTTTGAAATCGAGCCCGTGCTTCTTCAGATTGGACTTTCGCTTCGCCTCATCCCAGATGAACACGGTTTAATTGTAGATACAATTTGAAGCTATGGCAAGGGGGAATTGACCACTTTGTCGCGGTGAGCGCTGCGGAGATAGCAGCAGGTTTGCGTTTGCGGGTGCGGCTGGGGCATGCTAGCTGGCATGGAATACAGATTGCTTGGAGGCTCGGGCCTCAAGGTTCCGGTATTGAGTTTTGGCGCAGGCACGTTTGGCGGCGGCAGTGAGTTTTTTGAAGCGTGGGGCGCGACGGCAGACGTCGCCGAGGCGCGGCGCATTGTGGACATCTGCATGGCGGCCGGGGTCAACCTGTTTGACACGGCGGATGTCTACTCGAATGGCCGCTCGGAAGAGGTGCTGGGCAAGGCACTGGCGGGGCGGCGCGACAAGGCGCTGATTTCAACCAAGGCGACGTTTCGCTTTGAGGAAGGGCCGAACCGCGTGGGCTCGTCGCGGTATCACCTGCGGTATTCGCTCGAAAACAGCCTGCGGCGGCTGGGCACGGATTATGTGGACATTTACCATCTGCACGGCTTTGACGCGCTGACGCCGGTTGAAGAGGTGCAGGACACGCTGAACACGTTTGTGCGCGAAGGCAAGGTGCGGTATATCGCGTGCTCGAATTTTTCGGGCTGGCACCTGATGAAGTCGCTGGCGGTGGCGGAGCGCTATGGGTGGACGCGGTTTGTGGCGCACCAGGTGTACTACTCGCTGGTGGGGCGCGAGTATGAGTGGGAGCTGATGCCGCTGGGGCTGGACCAGAAAGTCGGCGCGCTGGTGTGGAGTCCGCTGGGTTGGGGACGGCTGACGGGCAAGCTGCGCCGGGGCAAGTCGCTGCCGGAGGTAAGCCGTCTGCACAAGACGGCGGAGTTTGGGCCGCCGGTGTCGGACGAGTATCTGTACACGGTGGTGGACGCGCTGGATGCGGTGGCGGCGGAGACGGGCAAGACGGTTCCGCAGGTGGCGCTGAACTGGCTGCTGCGGCGGCCCACGGTGGCGTCGCTGATTATGGGCGCGCGCAACGAGGAGCAACTGAGGCAGAACCTGGGCGCGGTGGGCTGGAGCCTGACGGCGGAGCAGGTGGCGCGGCTGGACAAGGCAAGCGCGACGCCACCGGCTTATCCCTACTGGCACCAGAGGCAGTTTGCGGAGCGGAACCCGGTGCCGGTTTAGAAATGCAGGGGTCAGAGATCAGAGATCAGGGGTCAGGGGTCAGCCAATGCGGTTGATGCTGCGCCCTACCAAAGCCCCTGGTCTGCTGCGTCATATTAGTGCGTGGCGAGCGCATGGTGGCGGTGGTGATGATGCACGACGTAGCGGCCGACGAGCCATCCGGCGGTTGCGCCGACGAGGACGTCGGTGGGGAAATGCTGCTGGCCGAGGACGCGGGTGAGGCTGATGCCGGTGGCGCCCGTATAGACGAGGGCCTGCGTCCAGAATGAAGGGTACTCGGTGGCGATGGCCGAGGCGGTGGCCCAGGCAAGTACGCTGTGCGACGAGGGGAACGAGGAGTCGATGCCTGCGCCGGACTGGAAGAACTTGCCGCGGGCGTTGTCGAGCGCGGGACGCTCGCGCCAGAAGATGAGCTTCATGCCTTCCTCGACGCCGACGGCGTCCACGAGCGCTTCTCCGCTGAGGATACCGGCCTCGCGGGCGTGTTCGCTCTTCTCAAAATGGCCATAGCCGAACAGCGCGACGGGCGCGGCGATGAAGCCGCCGATCATGGCGTTGGATGCGTTGACGTTGGCGTTGTTGAAGCCGGGGTCGTGGGAGACAACCTGGCTCATGGTGTGGTGGTCGGTGGCGATGGAGACGCCGGCGGCGACGGCGAAGGGAGCGAGCCAGAGCAGGTCGTGCGGACGCAGGCGGGCGGGACTGGTCCAGATGGCGAGCTGGTCATGCAGGATGTTGCGCGGGGTGTTGCGAACGGTGATGGCGTCCTGGGATTGAGACTGGGATTGAGGCTGCGGCTGCGGGGCGTCGGGCAGCGGCTTGGAAGCGCCGGGCGCGGATTGCGCGTGGGCGGCGAGGCTGGCGGCGAGCAGCAGAGCGGTGGAAAGCATGGCCATGTAGCGGTGGCGGGCGGCGCGTGGGGAGCGGCAGGACGGGGCGCTGGCGGTCATGAGTCTCCTGGGGGATGAGGATTTGGGCTACTTTTGCTCGCGCAGTTCGGCGAGATAGATTTCGACGTAATCGAGGTAGTTCTTTGCGTATTCAAGGATGAGGGCGCGGTCCTTGTCGCCGAGCTCGCGGCGGAGTTTGGCGGGGACGCCGGCCCAGAGGGTGCGCGGGGGCACGATGGTGTTTTCCGGGACGACGGCGCCGGCGGCGATGATGGAGCCCTCGCCGATGCGGCTGTTGTTGAGGATGGTGACGCCCATGCCGATGAGGACGGCGTCCTCGACGACGCAGCCATGGACGGTGGCGTTGTGGCCGATGGTGACCCAGTCGCCGACGATGACGGGGTAGAGGTTGCGCTGACCGTGGAGGACGGCGCAGTCCTGGACGTTGGAGTTTGCGCCGACGCGGATGGAGTTGACGTCGCCGCGGAGGACGGCGTTCATCCAGACGGAGGAACGCTCGCCGAGGGTGACGTCGCCGATGACCTGGGCGGAGAGATCGACGTAGCAACTGTCTGGGATGCGCGGGAGTTGGCCCTGGTAACTGCGAATCATGGAAATCAGCGCCTCAGGGAAAGTCTAGAACAAGAGCGGCAGGCGGGGGTAGGAAGCCGCTGCTTTTGTGGTGTTTGGGGGTGAATCAGGGCGGCGGGTGGTCGGAATGCGGGGAAATGAGGGTCGGGGCGGGCAATTCTTTTGAGCGGGGGCGGGGAAATTCCAGTATCATGAAAGTGCTCACAAGCAGGTTTGGAGGTGGGACCACTTTGGCAGAGGTTCGCGTACAGGAAGGCGAGCCGCTCGAAAATGCGCTGCGCCGGTTTAAGCGGAAGGTACAGCAGGAGGACATCATCAAGGAAGTCAAGCGTCACTCCTACTACCTGAAGCCCGGCGAGAAGCGCCGCGTCAAGGCAGCATTGGCGCGCAAGCGGAATCGCAAGAAGGCTCGCAAAGAGCAGGACTAGTTTCAAGCAGCAACCGGATCGTGACACGCCGCCCCCGGCATGGCCTGCGGAAGAGACGCAGGCCGAGCCAGAGAAACCAGAGAAAACTGGGCGGCCTGTCGCGATTCTTTCTTTCCTTTGAACCGCCGCGCTCATTCCCCCGTGGGCCAAGCGGATTGTTTTGAATGCGTCTGTCAGCTTACCGGGCAGGCATGGAAAATTGCCGCGGCTCTTTTCGCGGCTCGGGCCCATGTTGTCGAATCGCAGCACGAAGACGGGGAAACGGGACCGGCAAGCAGGTTCATGGTGGCCGCACTCTACGTATTTCCCACCTTCTGGGGATGCCGGCCATGGAGTTTACCGATCGCGTATTGAAGTGCATCGATTGCGGCGCTGAATTTGTCTTCACCGCCGGAGAGCAGCTTTTCTTCCACGACAAACAGTTCACGAACGACCCGAAGCGCTGCAAGCAGTGCAAGGCGAAGCGTTTGAGCGGGAACGGGCGGGCGCGCACGGAGACGCGGACGACGTGTTCGGAATGTGGGGCGGCGACGACGGTGCCCTTCAAGCCGACTCAGGGCAGGCCTGTGCTGTGCCGGTCGTGTTTTCAGAAGCAGCCGGGCAAGGCGCCTGTGCCGGGCGCGAAGCCGGATATTCTCTTCCCCAGCACGGCGGCGCTTGCGCCGACGCGGGCGCCGGGGAGCGGCGGTCTGGACCCGAGCTGATTTCCGGTGCTTACGACTTCTTTGCCAGCGCGCGGTGGCCAATGTCGCGCCGGTAGTAGATTCCCTCGAACTGAATTTCGCCGAGCGCCTGGTAGGCGCGGTCCAGGGCCTGCTGCAGCGAGTCGCCTGCGGCGGTGACGCCGAGGACGCGGCCTCCATGGGTGACAATCTGGTTGCCTATGCGGGCGGTGCCGGAATGGAAGACCTGCACGCCGGGAACCTGTGCGGCGGCGGCGAGGCCGCTGATGGGGAAGCCCGTGTTGTAGCTGCCGGGGTAGCCGGAGGAACTGGAGACGACGCAGGCTGAGGCTCCGGGACTCCAGCGGAGGGTGGACGGGTCGAGGTGGCCGTCGATGCAGGCGTCGAGGGCATCGACCAGGTCGCTTTCAAGACGGAGCAGGATGGCCTGGGTTTCGGGGTCGCCGAAGCGGGCGTTGTATTCGAGGACTTCAGGGCCGCGGGCGGTCATCATAAGGCCGCAGTAGAGGACGCCGACGAAGGGCGTGCCCTCCTGGGCCATGCCGCGGACGGTGGGCTCGGCGATGTGGTGGAGGATCCACTCGGTCATGCCGGGCTCGAGGATGGCATCGGTGGAGTAGACGCCCATGCCGCCGGTGTTGGGGCCGGTGTCGCCCTCGCCGACGCGCTTGTGGTCCTGCGCGGGGACGAGCGGGACGACGTGCTGGCCGTCGCTGAGGCAGAGGAAGCTGACCTCTTCGCCTTCGAGGAATTCTTCAATGACAACCTGCTGCTCTGCCGTACCCAGCAGCGAGCCGGAGAAGAGTCCGTGCGCGGCTTCGAGGGCGGTGTTGCGCGACTCGCAGATGAGGACGCCTTTGCCGGCGGCGAGGCCATCGGCCTTGACGACGATGGGCGGATGAAAGATGGCGATTTCCTTTTCGAATTCGGCAGGACTGGAGCAGACGGCGTAGTTGGCGGTGGGAATCTTGTTGCGCTTCATGAACTGCTTGGCGAAGGCTTTGCTGGATTCAAGCATGGCCGCTTCGCGGGTGGGGCCGAAGACGCGCAGGCCGCGCTGCAGGAGGGCGTCCACGATACCGATGGAGAGGGGCAGCTCCGGGCCGACGATGGTGAGGGCGGGCTGCTCGGCTTCGGCGAGGCGCACCATGGCGTCGAGGTCCTTGAGGTCCACGGAAACGCAGCGGGCGACTTGGGCGATGCCGCCGTTGCCTGGCGCGCAGACGACTTCCGTGACGCGCGGACTGCGCTTGACCGCCCAGGCCAGCGCGTGCTCGCGGCCGCCAGAACCGAGGATGAGGACTTTCATGTGATTCCCCCTGATGGGCCGGCGACGCCGAAGCCCGAAAGGTTATGGTCGGCAATCGAGGGGGGGCAAGTCAAACGGGGCCAGCACATCCTCCCGCCTGGCGAGCGCCCCCCTCGCCGCAGTCCAACCGGCCCTGCCGGAAGATACTGTCCCCCGGCGGGATGATTGGCACATCGACCGTCTCCGCTCTCGGAGAGCGATTGTCAATGGCCTGGCTGCGCGCTCTTGCGGACCACCCATGTGGTCATTGCGCGTAGATTGTGGACGACCGTGGTCCGCAGCGGGTCGGCCAGTTCGCCCAGCCGTGAGGTGAGGGAGCCCAGCAGCGCTTCGTCCACCAGATACCGCTCCGAGCCATCCGGCGACTTGTAGCGGCGTCCCTGGATGTGTTCGATCTGGCTCTCCATGCCGATGGAGGAGCCGAGGCGGCAGAAGAAGAGCCCGCCGGGCTTCAGAATCCGAAACAATTCGTGCAGCATGGACTCGAAGTGCGCGTCGTCCCGCGCGAAGTGGAGGACGGTGTTGCAGATGACTACATCGGCGGAGGCATCGTCGAAAGACATACGCTCCACCGGCTCGACGCGAAAATTCGATGGCGGAAGCGATGGGGCCAGTGTCTGGGCCATGCGGCGCACGCTTTCCACCTCCCGGGCGTCCGCGTCCGCGGCATAGACTTCATAGCCTTCCCGCAGGAGGTAGACAAGGTTCCGGCCGGAACCGCATCCGGCGTCCAGTATCCGCATTCCGGGCGTGATGCGGCCCTTCAGAATCTGGTCGAAAAGGTAGATGTCGATCTGGCCGAATTGTTCCTGGAGCGTGGGCAGGGGCATTTTCCCAAGCCTAGCATGGCGCGTATCGACACGCCCGCTGCACCTATACTGGGGCGTGGACCGCGGCAGGCTTGTGCGCAGGAGCCGCTTCAGAGAAACCCGCCATGATGGAAACCCGCATCAAACCGCATCGCGAGCAGGTGGCCGAGCAGGAGCGTCGCGCGGCACAGCGTTACGCCTTCACGCGCAACCAGGCATTTGGCTTGCTGATGGTGGCGGCGGCGATTCTGGCATGGTGGCTCTGGCACACGAATCCGCGATGGATTTTTCTGGCGGGGTGGTGGCGGTGGTAAGTGCTGCGCGCAGACCTTTGGACGAGGGTTCGTTGCCGCTGGTTGTGCTCTTGCTGGGGCTGACGGGGAGCGGGAAGACGGCGCTTTCGCTGGCGCTGGCGGAGCGCTTTGGCGGCGAGATTGTGAGCTGCGACTCGGTGGCCGTGTATCGCGGGATGGATGTGGGCTCGGCCAAGCCGACGGCGGAGGAGCGGGCGCGGGTGCCGCATCATCTGATTGACGTGGCCGAGCCGGACGAGGCGTTCACGGCGGGCGAGTACAGTCGTCAGGCGCGCGCGGCCCTGCGCGAGATTGTCGAGCGCGGCAAATTGCCGATTGTGACGGGCGGGACGGGTCTGTATCTGCGCGCGCTGACGGAGGGGTTGTTTGCGGGTCCGGCGCGGCAGGAGGCACTGCGGGCGGCGTTGCTTCGGAGTAAAGCGCGGCATGGGGAGGGCTGGCTGCATCGGGTGCTGACGCGGCTGGATGCGGCGCGGGCGGCGGAGATTCATGCGAACGATTTCCCAAAATTAATTCGCGCGATTGAGGTGTGCCTGGCGGGGCGCAGGCCGATGAGCGAGGTGCTGGGACGCGAGGATCTGGCGCGGGACCCGCTGACGGGCTTTCGGCTGTTGCGGATTGGGCTGGACCCGCCGCGCGCGGCACTGTATGAGCGGCTGAACCGGCGCTGCGAGGCGATGTTTGCGGCGGGGCTGGTGGAAGAGACGCGCGGGTTGCTCGCGCGCTACGGGGCGGTGAAGGCGCTGGACTCATTGGGCTACAGGCAGGCGCTGGCCGTGTTGCGCGGAGAGTTGAGCGAGGAAGCGGCGATTGCGGCGGCGCAGCAGGGGCACAGGAATTATGCGAAGCGGCAGTTGACGTGGTTCAGGCGCGAGCCGGATGTGCGGTGGATTGAGGGCTTTGGAGATGAGGCGGAGACGGTGCGGGTGGCGGGGGAGTGGGTGCGGGCGGAGTTGTGAGCGCCGGATTTGCGCGAACGCGTCGCGGCTTCCCATCCTTTCGCAAAGGGCGCGAAAAGGATGGGGCAACCCGGTTTAGACAGCTAAGGCTGGTATTTCCAGAGGTCGTTCAGCGAGCCGACATTGTTGGTGGAGTCGTAGCCGGAACCGCCGAAGAGCCAGAAGGTACCGTTGCTGCCGACCCAGCCAGCAGCTTGTCCTCTGCCGCCGGGGATATTCGTTGCCGATGCAGTGCCCATGGTGCCGTATACGGCCATGCCGTCCTTGGCGTTTGTGCCGCCGACCCAGGTCCAGTTGTTTGTGGCGGGGCTGAACTTCCAGAGGTCGTTGAACGAGATGCCGCCGAAGAGCCAGAAGTTGTGCTGGCCGTCGGTCCAGCACACTGCGCCATCGCGCGCGCCCGGCGTGTTGCCCGCAGCGGTGGTTCCCATGGCGCCGTACTGGCCCGTTACCGAGGGCATGTTGGAGCCTGTTACCCAAGTCCAGGTTTTGGCGGTGGGATCGAACATCCAGAGATCGTTGAAGTCAACAACAGAGCTCGTGTAGTAATAGCCGGATCCGCCGAACAACCAGAGATGGCCGCTGCCGTCGAGCCAACCGCTGGATGCCCATCTTCCGCCGGGAATGTTGGATGCCGAGGCCTGTCCCTGCGTGCCATATACGCCGACCTGGCCCATGCTATAGAGCGCGCCCAGAGTGCTTGAGCCGCTGACCCATGTCCACATTTTCGTGGATGGACTGAAGTTCCAAAGATCGTTCAGCGCCCCTGCGTAGCCGTTTCCATCAAAGCCGGAGCCACCGAAGAGCCAGAGTGTGCCATCCGAAGTAACCCAGGTAACGGAGCTGCCGCGGCTGCCGGGCACGTTTGTGGAGGCGGCGACGCCGAGCGCACCGTAGTTGCCGGGCAGTCCCGTGGAGCCGGTGGACGACATGCAGATTTTGGATCCGTTCACCCAGCCCCATTGCCGGCTGGTGGGGCTAAAGCTCCACAGGTCGTCGAGCAAGCATTGATTGCCCGCTGCGTCAAAACCCCGGCCGCCGAAGAGCCAGAAGTTGCCCTGCGCGTCTTTCCAGCCCGCGGCGCCGGTGCGCCCGCCGGGCATGTTGGCTGCGGTGGCCACGCCTTGCGTGCCGTAGATGCCTGTCGAACCGAAGTTTCCGGATGTGTTGTTTGCCCCGGCGACCCAGGTCCAGGTTTTTTGAGAGGGATTGTATTCCCACAGGTCGTTCAGGTAGCCGATGCCTGCGGAGCCGGGAAAGCTGCCCTGGGCGCTGTAGCCGTAGCCGCCAAACAGCCACAGGTTGCCGGAGGAATCGGTCCAGGAAGTCGCATTGTTGCGGCTGCCGGGGATGTTGGATGTGGAAGCGACACCGAGCGTGCCATAGACACCGCCATTGCCATGGTTCACGTCGATGGTGTCAGCGCCATCAACCCAGGTCCACTCGTGGGATCCCGACGGTGGGGGTGGCGTGCCTCCTCCTCCGGTCGATGTTCCGGTGCTGCCTCCGCCGCAGGCTGAAACAAGAAGGACCGGCAAGAGCAACAGGAGCGACGGGGCTAGGGACTTCTTGAACACGACAGACACCTCGGCTTGAGCAGGAGTTGCGCACGATTTTTGAAAGTGTAGTGAGAAGGGAGAGAAACTGGCAAATTCCTCGGTGATGTTTGCGTGATGGGCGCGGATGGCGTGGGCAGGACAGAGCGCGTATTGTATGTCCGTTTAGACTGTAGGGTTGGTGTGGGTTGCTTGCCCGGCATCCGGGAGCGCCCCGGAACGGAGTTCCTTTGGCAGAGACGATTTTTGATGTGGCGATTATTGGCAGCGGGCCGGGCGGTTATACGGCGGCGATTCGCGCGGGGCAGCTTGGGCTGAAGGTGGCGCTGATTGAGAACACGCCGAAGCTGGGCGGGACGTGTCTGCATGTGGGCTGCATTCCGACGAAGGCGCTGCTGTTCAACGCCGAGCTGTGGGATCACCTGAAGCACGCGGCCGAGTACGGCATCGACGGCGTCGAGACGCGCTCGCTGAACTGGGAGGCGGTGCAGAAGCGCAAGGGCACCATTGTCACCAAGCACGCCAAGGGACTCGAGTTCCTGATGAA
>JAJXXG010000861.1 GCA_021781255.1 Acidobacteriota bacterium | reverse complement strand
AAGCCGCGTAAACCAGCGCATCGGAACGACCATCCAGTGGCTCCAGGAGCGGGCTTAATTCACCGGCCCGGTGGGCAGAGTGGGCGCCTGCGGTTCAAGCTGCAGCGTGCCGAACGCCTGCTCATACTGCGCGAGGTTTTGGCCCAGAACATTCCATAGGGCCTTGGCCTGTTGTGGACTGAGGAAGATTGCCTGATGATTGCGGATGGTCACCTTCTCAGGACTTTCGCTAGTCGCAAGGCCGAAGACAAGCTGAAAATCCCAGACGCTGACGCGAACCTGCACGCTGTTGGCATAGGACTCGCGATAATCCGGTGTCTGGACAAGGTTCATTTGAGGTTGCTGGGTTGGACTCATGGTTCCAATAGATTAACCGGTCTGCGGGGACGACGGTGGCGCAAGGAGGCCGGAAGGGTTCTACCGATGGAGGAGATGGTGCGGAAGGCGGGACTTGAACCCGCAAGCCTTTTGGGCGCTAGCTCCTAAGGCTAGTGTGTTTGCCATTTCACCACTTCCGCGACCCGTGGTTTGCCCACACTCAAGTGTAGAAGCACTACGGTTTGATGGCAATGAGGAACGGGGCTCAGCAGTCGACGAGAAGAGCGCCAGTTGAACGGCGCGTCTAATTTCGATGCGCCTTCCTGCTGCGCTTGTCTTTGTACATTTCTTCGTCTGCCCGGGTCACCAACTCCTTCAGGGTCTCGGTGGAATAGTAATCCGAGGTGACGTGACCGATGCTGAAGCTGAGAGGATAGCGGCGATTGCCCTTTGCATTCCTCTCCTCGGCGGCTGTCTGCAAACGCTGCGCGGCAATCTCAATTCCGACCATCGTGAACTGGCCCGCCACAACAAACTCGTCTCCGCCAAAGCGGCCTTTCACGTCTGCGTCTCTGAAACAAGCCTGCACAATTTCGCCTGTTTCGGCCAAATAGGCGGAGCCAACCTGATGGCCCTGCTGGTCATTGATCTGCTTGAGGCCGTCCAAATCGAGAAAGAGCACGGAGAACGGCTGCTTGGAGCGTTGCGCCAGCCGCAGCGTCTGCTCGGCAAGGAGGTAAAAGCCGCGCATGTTGTAGAGACCTGTCAGTTCATCGCGCAGGGTTAGGTCGTGAATCTCCTTTTCCATCTCGTTGATGCGCCACACGATGAGGGTCAGAAATACCAGCGAGATGCAAACGGCGAGTGCAGTAAGAATCGAGGCTGCGAAGTGCTCAGGTAGAAGGTGGCGAAAGCCGCTCTGACCCTCGACTACTTCTCGGAAGAATGGCCAGATCAGCAGGACCGGCGCAAAGCCGCGGGCAATCCTGCTGCCGATGCCGGTGCCGAGAAAGATGGAGAAGACTCCGAACTGGGCCTGGCGCAACATCACTACAGTCGTGAGCATCACGATGCAGAACAGCGTCAGGGGCTGAACCAGATTCTCGCTCGTGAGCCCGAACAATCCAGCCGTGCCAAAGAGACTTTGCGAGACAAGCACAATTGCGAGAAAGCAGAGTGTACCGACGATGATGTCACCGGTAATCCTGAGCCACGGCCCCCGGAAAAGCATTAGGAGCATGCCCACGGAAAGCACGCAGAAGGCGACCACCGCTTGCAGCGTCCCGCTGCCCACCACCAGATTCTCCGGCGAGGCGGCTGGAAACCCGATCGACAGAGTGGGCAGGTGACCGATATTCGCCAGCAGGATCGTCAGATTGCCGAGGGCGGGTACGAGAGCCAGCAGTCGGCTCAGGAACAGCGGCAAGGGCGAGTTGTGGATGGCTGCAAACGCCAGACTCACCACACAAAGCAGCGCACTGATCGCGATGGGGCCGCTGAGTAAAGGCGCCCATGCCGGCAACTCGGCGCTGAATTGCGGAATGAGCCACGCTGCAATGGACTCGATCGATAGGACACCGACCACCGCAAGACTGACTCCCTGGAAGACCAGCATTCTGCGGAGCCAGATTGGATCGGGCTGGCCGGGCGGTAGCGTGGCGGCAGCAAGCGTCATAGGGTAAAGGTCGTTTCGTTCGGCGCGGCCATCGCAAACGGGAATCGGGTTCAGACGCTCCCGTTCGAAAAATAGCCCACTCTACTTCAAATATCAGATTTGACTGGCAAATGCGGACTCCAGATCAGTGCTGGAAACTATGTTGATAACAACGCCGTGCTGCCCTGCTGCCGCACGGCGTTCGTTCAAAGGCTCTGCATCTGCTAGGGCGCATCCACTGGAACTCCGTAGATGCGTGCGCAGGTGCCGCCAAAGAGCGCATCACGCTCAGAAGAAGTGAGGCGAGCCACGTACTCTTTGACGACTCCGATGGCGGCCTGGTAGCTCCCGCTCAGCAGGCAAACCGGCCAGTCTGAGCCAATCATCAGCCGCTCCGGGCCGAATGATTCGAGGACGACATCGAGGTAGGGATAAAAATCCTTCGGGCTCCAGTTTGCCCAGCGCGCCTCGGTAATCATCCCCGAAACCTTGCAGGCTACATTGGGACAGTGGGCCAGTTCACGGATGCCGCTGGCCCAGGGCTCCAGCAGCCCCTCGGCAATCCCAGGCTTGGCGATGTGGTCCAGCACGAACGGCTGCGAGGGAAATTGGCGGACCAGCTCGACCGCTGCGGGAAGGTGGCGCGGATAAATCAGAATGTCGTAGACCTGCCCGAAACGCGCCAATTGCGCAATTCCCCGACGAAACTCCGAACGAAGCATGAATCCGTCGTCCGGCTCGTCCTGCAGCACATGGCGCACCCCCGCCAGGCGCCGGTACGCGGCAAACTCCTCCAGTTCTCCCGCAACGTTGGGCGAGCACAAATCGACCCACCCGACGACACCTCGAATGAAAGAATTTTCCTTCGCCAGTTGGAGCAGCCAGCGCGTCTCGTCGATACGTTGTCGCGCTTGCACGACAATCGAGCCGTCCATCGCCTCGCTCCGCAAGAGCGGCTCCAGGTCCGCGGGCAGATAGTTGCGCTGGAGCACGCCCATGGATGCCGTCATCCAAGTGTGCTCGGCGGGGCTGTATTGCCAGAAATGCTGATGCGCATCAAGGCGAATCATCGTGCCAC
>JAJXXG010000136.1 GCA_021781255.1 Acidobacteriota bacterium | reverse complement strand
CATCCGGCACGAGTTGCTGCCGCTGCTGGAAGGCTGGAACCCGCGGCTGCGCGAGCACCTGGCGCAGATGGCCGATCTGGCGCACGACGAGGAAGCCTACTGGCAGGGAGAGATGGCCCGGCTCGCCCCTCAGCTCATCCTGCCCGGCCGTCCGGCGCGTGGCGGCGGCCGCGCGGCAGGCGAGGGAGACGGTCTGGCCATCGAGGCGCGGCGCCTGGCGGCCCTCGCCCCTGCAATGCAGCGGCGCCTTGTCCGCCATGCAGCCCTGCGGTTCGGCGTTGCACTGGATTTTGCCGCCACGGAAACCGTGCGCTCCCTGGCCCTTGACGGCCGGGCCGGCCAGCGGCTGGCGTTGCCCCAGGGCCTGCGCGCCGAGCGCACGCTGCGGGAGCTCAGACTTTCCCTCGCCCCCGAGCCCAATGAAAGCTCCGGCGGCAGCCTTGCCCAGCCCCCGGAGTACACCTCGGCCATTCCCGGCGTCCTCCATGCGCCGGCCTTCGGCCTGCGTCTATCGCTCGCTCTTTCCCTTTCTGAAACTGCTGAAAACGGGAAAGTTAGCAGCAATGCACTTCCGGCTTTCGCAACCCTCCGCAACTGGAAGCCCGGCGACCGGGTGCGGCTGCGCTACTCCAGCGCTCCCCGCAAAGTGAAAGAGGTGCTGGAGCGCCTGCATGTTACAGGTTCTGAGCGGGCGCTTTGGCCGGTTCTTGACGTGGCCGGCCGCATCGTTTGGATGAAGGGCGTGGAACTGGAGCCCGAGCCGGGCCTGGCGATTACCGTCGTCGAAACCGGTCCCGAACGCCCCGCCAACCCGCAAACCTATACAAAGTAATGGGTAATGCCCGGGATTCCACCTCTTTCGCGGCCGCGGAATTCCTCCTACTTTACCTGCCCAGGGAGTACAATTTGGGTACTGCTTCCTCGGGCAGCGCGCGCTTGGCGTGCGCTTACGGGAATTTTGCCACCTTGTCCTGTCTTCCAGCGTCTAACGGACAAGTGGTTTCGCCGGAGATGTTGAGAGGGTTCGCGGAATGAATTTCCCCTCGACCGCGTAAAGGAGTGGTTGGTGAACTCAAGCGTTAAGACAATCATGTTCTGGGTGTTTATCGCCATCTGCCTGATGATGCTGTGGGCCATCGTGCAGAGAAGCGCGAACATGGGCAAAGAGGTCGAGTACTCCTACTCCGACCTCTATGACAAGGTGATGAATGGCCAGGTCCAGGATGCCACCATCCAGGCCAATGAGCTCAAGGGCCATCTGAAGACCTCGCCGAAGGACGAGTTCCACACCACGCTGCCGGCCAACTATGAAGACCTGCAGAAGGCGATGCTGGACCCGGCCCACAAGGTCAACTTCACCGTCAAGCCCGAGCAAAGCAACTTCCTGCTGCCCCTGCTCATCAACGTGGGCCCGTTCGTGCTCATCATCCTGGTGTGGTTCTTCATGCTGCGCCAGATGCAGTCCGGCGGCAACAAGGCGCTCTCGTTCGGCAAGAGCCGAGCCCGCCTGCTCTCCATGCAGCAGAAGAAGGTCACATTCAAGGATGTGGCCGGCGTGGATGAAGCCAAGGAAGAGCTCAAGGAGATCATCGAGTATCTGCGCGAGCCGCAGAAGTTCCA
Organism: Acidobacteriota bacterium; assembly: GCA_021781255.1. The sequence goes on along the minus strand of JAJXXG010000136.1, from coordinate 10,768 downwards.
GAAGCTCGGCGGCCGCATCCCCAAGGGCGTCCTGCTCGTCGGACCTCCCGGAACCGGCAAGACCCTGCTGGCGCGCGCCGTGGCCGGCGAGGCCAACGTGCCCTTCTTCTCCATCTCTGGCTCTGACTTCGTGGAGATGTTCGTCGGCGTCGGCGCAAGCCGCGTCCGCGACCTCTTCGAGCAGGGCAAGAAGAACGCCCCCTGCATCATCTTTATTGATGAAATCGACGCCGTCGGCCGCCATCGTGGCGCCGGTCTCGGCGGCGGACACGACGAGCGCGAGCAGACCCTGAATCAGTTGCTCGTGGAGATGGACGGCTTCGAGTCCAACGACGGAGTCATCCTCGTCGCCGCCACCAACCGTCCTGACGTGCTCGACCCTGCCCTTCTGCGCCCCGGCCGTTTCGACCGCCGCGTCGTCGTCGGCCTGCCCGACGTTCGTGGCCGCGAAGAGATCCTCCGCGTCCACATCAAGAAGGTGCCCATCTCAGACGACGTCAACCTCAACGTGCTTGCTCGCGGCACACCGGGCTTCAGCGGCGCCGACCTCGCCAACATGGTGAACGAGGCCGCGCTCAACGCCGCCCGCGCCAACCGCAAGCAGGTCACCATGTACGACTGCGAACTCGCCAAGGACAAGGTCCTCATGGGCGCGGAGCGCAAGTCCATGCTGCTCACCGACGAGGAGAAGCGGGTCACCGCCTATCACGAGGCGGGGCATGCCCTTGTCTCCTTCCTGCGCGAGGACTCTGACCCCATCCACAAGGTCACTATCATCCCCCGCGGCATGGCGCTGGGCGTCACCATCTATCTGCCCGACGACCGCCACAACTACACGCGGGAGTATCTTGAGACCCGCCTGGCCACGGCCTACGGCGGCCGCGTTGCCGAGGAGATCTTCCTCAACCAGATGTCCACCGGCGCCGGCAGCGATATCGAAACCGCCACGGACCTCGCCCGCCGCATGGTCTGCGAGTACGGCATGAGCCGCCTTGGTCCGCTCACCTTCGGCAAGAAGGAGGAGCAGATCTTCCTCGGCCGCGAGATCGCTCAGCACCGCGACTTCTCCGAGGAGACGGCCCGCCAGATCGACCTCGAAGTCCGCCGCCTCATCGACGATGCCTACCAGTCGGCACGCACCATCCTTGAGTCCAACAAGGACGCCATGCACCGCATCGCCGCCGCTCTGCTGGAGCGCGAAACGATCGACGCCGAGGAGGTTCGCCTGCTCATCGAGGGCAAGGAACTGCCTCCCGTCCGCTCCGTGCTGGCGTCGCCCAGTGACGGCGGCAGCGGCACCGGTCAGCAGGTCCTCAAGCCGGAGAGCCGTCCCGGCTCAGGCACCTTCCCTGAGGGCTCGCCCTCCCCGGCATAACCCGCGTTCTGCGCAAACACGAGGGGCCGCTCCAACCGGAGCGGCCCCTCGCTATTTCAGCCTGCAACCGTACCGGCTGCGCGGCTCTTAGAACAACTTGTATCCCAGCCCCACGCTGAAGCCGTAAGGATGCAGTTGCGCGGTCTGCCCCACCAGCCAGTCCGGAAACTGCTGATACTCGAAGTCGATGGCGCGCAGGCTCCAGTGGTCATCCAGCTTCACGTCGGCGCCGCCGCCATAGGCAATCGTGGCGCAGTGGCAGTTCGTCACGTTGTACTCAAAGTTCATGTTCGTGATGCCGAACAGCACCTTGCCGTAAGGCGTCACCGGTCCCCACGTATGGATGGGCACCTTCGGCCCGATCAGGTAATTGTCCTGGTAGATGTTGTGGTACTGGTGGAAGCGCAGCACGCGCGCCTCGCCCTCCGCCTGCACCCAGCGCGTCAGTTTCAGGTCCAGATAGGTGCCAATGCCCACCAGGTATTGCGGACTGGCGTTGGGAGCGTTGCCCCCCATATAGTCCGGTTGAAAGAAAGACCCCATTGCGCCAATGGTCAGCGAGGGCTGCCGCCACGTGCCATCGTGCACCACCTGTGCCCCGGCCTTCGCAGCCCCGGCGCTCAGCAGGCAAGCCAGCAGAACTACACAAACTCGTTTCATGTGCTCAGGAATCCTGTGTCTTGAGATTTGGCCCGTCCGGCCAGTCCTTGTCGCGATCTCCGGCTGTTCGTTCCTTGATACTGGCCGGCACCCGCGTCTCGCCTACCCGCAGGAACCACGGCATGCAGTCCTTCAGGCCGCCGGAGCGGCTCAATCCTCAGGCAAATCCTGCCTCAAAAAATCTTGTAGCCGATTCCGGCGCTTACGCCATAGGGCGCCAGTGTCCCAAACGCCCAGTTCGGCCACTTCTGGTACTCAAAGTCCACGGCGCGCAGCGTCCAATGCCGGTTCAGCTGGATATCCGCCCCGCCGCCCATCGCCACATCCGCAAACCGGCCATAGGCGTAGTTGTACTGGAAGTTCATCCTCGCCACTCCCGCCAGCACCTTCACATAGGGTGTCACGCGTCCAAACTGGCGTATCGGCACCCTGGGGCCAATCAGGTAGTTGTCCTGGTTCACGTTGGCGAACTGGTGAAAGCGCAGCCACCGGCCTTCAGCCTCCACCTGCACCCAGCGTGTCAGTTTCAGATCCACGTACACGCCCACTCCATACAGCGTGTTCGGTCCATAGTCCGGCTGGAACATCGATCCCAGCCCCCCGGCTGTCAGGGAAATTGTCTTGTCATAGGCCGACGGAGTTACCTGGGCGCGGGCCGTTGCCGCCCCCGCATACAGCAGACAAACAAGCAGAAAAAGGGAAAGACGTCTCATGTGCAGGACCGTCAGGCCAGTCCCATTCGCCAAGCCTCGTGATCGGGGGAAGTCCGGGCTTTGCTGCTGGAACTGGCCGGTTCTTTGAGCGTTGGGGTCATCCGCGCGGAGATGCGTCTTGCACCTCCGCGCGGTTGCATCGGTTATTGGGGATTGGTCGTGGTCGCGCCCTGCTGCTGAGCCGGAGCGTTGCCGCCCGCCTGCTGGGCCGCGTTCGGGTCCGCGGCGGGCTGCTGCTGGCCGGTGCCTGTGCCGCCGGCCGTCGTGGGCTGCGCGTTCTGCATGTCCTCAAAGCGCCGCAGCTTGAAGTACACCGGCGTCACCTCCAGCGGCATCTTGTCCCGCGGATTCATCGGCGCATAGCGCTTGGCGTTCAGCATCTGCACGCGGTCGCTCCACGGATCCACCTTCAGCCAGCTTCCCAGCGGCAGCGCCGGAATCTGCGCCATATCGTCCCAGTTGATCTTCGGCGCCTGGTGTGCCAGGTCCGCCATCCACGGCGTGCCGTCCGACTTCAGCATGGAGTCGCCCAGCTTCGGCGTGTTCAGGTCCTTCAGCACCTTGCCCCGCTCCGCCAGCTGCTCCCAGTAGAGTCCCGCGCTGGGCAGCTTGTCCTTGTACATCGAGGCCTGCAGATACTCCATCGCCTTCTTGGCCGCCGCCGCATCGTCCGGCTCCGTGTGCGCCATATCGATGCGCTGGAAGGTGGCCTCATCCGGGAAGAGCAGCCGGTCATTGAATGCGTAACGCGTATCGATGTGGTGCCCCAGCGCCACGTGCGCCAGCTCCAGCGCAATCACTGAGGCAATCGACTCCTCATTCGGCAGCGTGTCCAGCAGTCCCTTGCTGATCAGGATCGTGTTACCCACCGTCGTCGCTTCAATCGTTGAGGTCAGCAGCACGCGGCAGTGCACCGGCGACGAGAACGCCAGATTGTTCGGCACCGCCAGGTTCACCACAATCTGGTCCAGCACCTGCGTCTCATAGCCGTTCGGCGTCAGCGGAGCCACCAGCCCCGCCTGCTCCAGACGGTCGATTACGTTGTTCTCCGCCTGCGTCACCCAGTCGCGCGTGGCCTGCAACGGGCTCACGTCCTGCGAGTCGTCGCTCTTGTCCACGGCGTCCTGCACCGTCACGCTCACGTTCTCGCTCTCGCGCGTGGGCAGCTTCAGGGAATAGCCCCAGAAGCGCGTCTGCGCCTTCAGCCCCGGCGACTTCGGATTCTCCGTGCGGTGCGTCTCTTCCACGTAGATCGCCACCGGCAGCCACACGCCCGGCTGCAGATTCATCCGCCAGCTGTCAAAGTGGAAGTAGTACCGCGAGTCGCCGATTCGCCCCGCGTTCGTATACGTGCCGTTGAACCGCACCACGTTGCCGCCCTGGTCCTCAATCCAGATGCGCCCGTAAAAGCGTCCGCGTCCCGTCACCCTCGGATGCACGTCGAACACCCACGTCCGCACCGATCCCAGAAACTCCCGGCGCACAAAGTTGAACTCGTAGTGCTGCTGGTCAAATCCCGTCGGGTCCAGGAACATCATCTGCATAAAGCCCGTCGGGTTGTAGGTGAACCGCGTATCCAGCCCCAGCGATTTCGTCAGGTTCACAATCGCGGCCAGAGAACCCTTGAAGAATCCGCGCCCGTCTTCCTTGCGCGGCGAGTAGGAAACATCGTAAAAAGCCTTGCCAAAGTCCACCCGGCTCAGCGTGTACTGGTCATCCACCGGCACCGTGTACAGCTTCGCGTCCGGCCGCGTGTCCTGGATGTAAGTCTCCACCAGCGGGGTGCGCTGTTGAATGCTCTTGATCAGCACCTTTTCCTGCGCTACCGCCTTCTCCACCAGTGCCGCCTGGTCTGCGGTCAGGGGTTCTGACTGCTGGTACACCGGTGTCTTCTTCTTCGCATATGAGCAGGTCACGCCCATCATCAGAATGAGCAAGGTGAGGGGGATCTTGCGAAATTTCATGTCATGCTCCTGGGGGTTCGTCTTGCCAGTCTCTGGCCTCAAAGGACCCGCCGGAAACCTCCCGGCATCTTCCGGTCCCTGCAAGGAAAAAACAAAAGTCCCGTATTACGCCAACTGAAACGTGATCGTAATATTCGTCGTCAGGTCCACGGCCCGCCCGTCGCGCGTCGCCGGCCTGAAGCGAATCTGCTGCGCCACGCGCCTTGCTTCTTCATCCAGCCCGTGACCCAGCCCATGCACCACCTGCTGCACAATCACATGTCCGCTCGCGGTAAACGTCACGCGCAGAATCACGTCGCCCTGCACATGCAGTTGCCGCGCCTCGGGAGTGTATTGCACCGGAGGTTTCGACAGCACCTCCAGGTTCGTCGATGCGGGCGCGACCGCGCGTGTCGGCATGGCCGCCACCGTCGTCTCCCGCGGAATGCCTGCAGAAGCCACCCGGCCGCCCTGATACGCGCCTGTAGGAGCCGTGCCCGTTCCGCCCGGAATGCCCGCCGAGGCCACCCGGCCCACCACGCCCGCATTCGAGCCCGCCCGCGTGCCGTTGCCAATGCCCGTGGAGCCCACCACGCCGCGCGGCGCCACCGCCGGCCCCGTCATTCCGCCATACGGGTTGCCAATCGCCGCCACCGTCGCCGGCCGCGTCGCATTCGGATTCGGCGTCACGCCAAACAGTTGTCCAAAGTGCACCGGCGCCGTTGAAATCTTCTGCTGGGGTGCCTGCGCCGGAGCCGCTGCCGTCAGCGCGGCCTTCGGCTGCGGAGCCAGAATGATCGACGGCCTCGCCGCCTTCATCACCGGAACCGTCAGCTTCTGCTCCATCTGGATCTTCAGCACAGGCTTCGGCTCGGGACGCGGCATGTTGATCTTCGGCGCGTCAAACTTCACCACCGCCGGCTTGGGCAGCTTCGGCGGAGGCGTTACCTTCACTTTTACCTTCGGCTCGGGCGGCTTTGTCGGAAAGATCAGTTCCGTCTGCTCAAACTTGTGCTGTTCAATCGCATGCTTGGCCATCATGCCCACATACAGCACCACCGCAAGAATGCACAGGTTCACCACCGTGCTCGTAACAAAGGATCGGGTCCTGCCCTCCGGCTCGGGGAGCAGGCCGAAGCGGGTATCTACAGGATAGGAGTTCACCGGCATATCACTTGATTCCTCAGTTGGGGCCATGGAAACGGCGGGGGGTTCGTTTTCTTCAGTCCGGAAACTGACGGAGGTTGCTTTGTTTTTACCTTGCGCACTTCGCTCAATCCTGCTCCATCCTGCTTGCCCGGCGGCATCCGCTCCTCGTCGCGACCGCCCGATATCGCGTTCCTGTTCCTGTTTCCATGCGGAGGCTTGGCGCCCACGCCCGCCCGGGGGCTTTTCGGCTCTCGCAATGCCAAGGCGCGCACGTCCGCACGACGGCCCGTTGACCTGCATAGTTGGATGCTGTTTTTTGTGTTTGCAGATGCGAGGGAAAATCGGATTCGGGCGGCATGGCCACATGTACAGTACAGCCGCGGCCCCTGCCGCGCCTGTCCGTGCGGCGCGCGGGCCTTCCTGTGCTGTACGTTATGTCCTTCGAGCACACCCTGAACACCCAGGTACTCCCATTCCCGTCCAAGGCAGATTTCATCTGGAGCAGAGCACGACCTGCAAGGATCAAAAAAGTGGACTGTGCCCGGCATTGTTGGCGCGGTTCCTGCAAAAATCTGCATCGCGCGCATGCACGTCACATGTGCACCCAAGGCGCCGCCTGTCCGGCGGTCTCCCGGCCGCCAGCGGAAACGCTGGCCAACCTTGCCTCCTGTATTAGACTTACGGTAAACCAAACCGTACTGGGAAGGACAGTGAATTTGTGAAGATTCTGGTTACCGGTGGCGCAGGGTATATAGGTGGTACCGTGGCGGGCCTTCTCGCTTCGCAGGGCCACAAGGCCGTTGTATTTGACAACTTGAGCCATGGCCGCCGCGAGCTCATTCCCGCGGGCGTGGACTTCGTGGAAGGGGAACTCGCTGACCGGCCCGCGATTGAAAACCTTTTCATCGAGGCCAGAAACTCCGGCTACCCCTTCGACGGCGTCCTCCATTTCGCCGCACTCATCGAGGCCGGCGAGTCCATGCAGAAGCCCGAAATCTACTTCCGCAACAACACCGCCTCCACCCTCTCGCTCCTTGAGGCCGTCCTCACCCACGGGCCGCGACGCCTCGTCTTCTCCTCCACCGCCGCCGTCTACGGCGAGCCCACGGTCGTCCCCATCCCCGAGGACGCCGCCCTCCAGCCCACCAACGCCTACGGCGAGTCCAAGCTCCTCGTCGAGCACATGCTGCGCTGGTTCCACCGCATTCACGGCCTCCGCTACGCCTCGCTCCGCTACTTCAACGTCGCCGGAGCCCCCGAAGGCCCCTACGGCATCACGCGCGGCGAGGCCCACGAGCCCGAGTCGCACCTCATCCCCCTCATCCTCGACGTCGCCCTCGGCCGCCGTTCCTCCATCCGCATCTACGGAGACGACTACCCCACACCCGACGGCACCTGCATCCGCGACTACATCCACGTCTCCGACCTCGCCGATGCCCACCTGCTCGCCCTCCGCGCGCTCGACTCCGACGCCAACGACGGCCGTCTCATCTACAACCTCGGCAACGGTCAGGGCTTCAGCGTGCGCCAGGTCATCGAGTCCGCCCGCCGCGTCACCGGCCATCCCATCCCCGCCGAGGTCCATCCCCGCCGTCCCGGCGACCCCGCCGTCCTCGTCGCAGGCTCACAAAAGGCCATTCGCGAGCTCGGCTGGCAGCCCCGCTACACCCAGCTCGACGACATCCTCCGCACCGCCTGGGCCTGGCACCAGAAGCGCTACCAGCTCTAAACGCACAAAGGCCTTCCCGCGGCAGCCCGCCCGGGAAGGCCTCTCTGTCTCCAGCGCGGCGCGGTTGCCCTACGGCAAATCCCGCACCCAGATGTTGCGATAGCTGATCGGCTCGCTCTTGTCGCCATGCGCCTGCAGCTTGATAGGCGCCTTGTCGTACTTCTTGTAGAACGGTTTGCCGATGTAGAGCGTCTGCCCCTTCAACTCAAAATGATCGTCCACCAGCACGCCGTTCAAAAACACCGTCACGTACGCCGGAGACTTCAGCGTGCCGTCCTCGTTGAACACCGGCGCGGTCCACACCACGTCATAGCTCTGCCACTCGCCCGGTTTCCGGCTCGCGTTCACCAGCGGAATGCTCTGCTTGTACAGGCTGCCCACCATGCCGTTCACGTAGGTCGGATTGTTGTAGCCGTCCAGCACCTGCAGCTCATAGCCCGCGTCGCCCGTCCCTGTCGATGCCAGAAACACCCCGCTGTTCCCGCGCCCCTGTCCGGAGCCAGTAATGTCCGCCGGTATCCGCCACTCAATGTGCAGCTGATAGTTCCGAAACGCGCGCTTGGTCTCAATGCTGCCCGCCGTCTTGCTCACCGTCAGAATGCCGTCGTGCACAATCCACTGCGCGGGCGACTTGTCCTGCACCTCCACCCACTCGTCCTCGTTGTGGCCGTCAAACAGCACAATCGCGTCCGACGGAGCCGCCGCGCAGCCTGCGCCCGGCGTCACCACCCGCGGAACCGGCTGCCACAACTCCGTCTCTTCCGGCTTCATCTGGGTTGATTTCTGTTCCGTCCCCGGCTGCTGCGCCATCAGGCCTGCGCCTGCCAGCGCCAGCGCCGCAAAAACAAAAAGATTGGAAACCTGTGTCCTCATCATTCCCGCGAGTGTACACCCTGCAGTGGCCGCGTCATCCAACCACACCACCCCCTGTCATCCTGAGCGACCAAAGCCGGGTGCCCCAGGTCTCGCTTCTGAGACCTGGGACGAACAAACTCCGCGTGCGCCACCCCACCCCGGTTGCCCCATCCATGCCGCGCCCTTTGCGGCATGGGTGGGAAACCACAAACCCCAATCCATCAGCTTGTCATCCTGAGCGACCAAAGGGAGTCGAAGGATCCGCGGTTGCTTTTCACGTCTCCCAACACGAGACGGGATCACCAAACACAAACGCCTCATGGCCGCTCGGCCATGAGGCGTTTCCCTTCCAGCCTTCAATCCCTACTGCTTGCCGAACCGGTACACAAACCCGAACGTAAACCCGCGGCTGTTCTGCAGCGTCGATCCAAAGCCCGTGCCCATGTACTCTCCGCCCAGCCGGACAGACAGGTTCGGGCTCACGTTCACCTCGCCCAGCAGGCTGGCGTTGAACGCATACGTCCATCCATCGGGATACATCCCCAGCGCTTGCCCGCCAAACCCGTTCGTGTCACCGGAGAAGTTCCCATGCGAGGTACCCCCCATCACGCGCCCGGCAATCGAGTACTTCGGATGCAGATAGAAGCGGTACACCGGTCCCGCCAGAATGTCGTACTGGCTGATCGCGGGCCGCGTAATCGAGCTCGGATTCAGTCCCACGTACGGCGTGCCATAGTAGCCGCGCCCATCCACCGTCACGCCCAGCCGCTCGTTGTAGTAGCGTGTCAGCGCCGTGTCCCAGGCGTACATCGTCACCCGCTGCTTGTTTGGCCCGGGAATAAAGCGCTGGTAGTCCATCCCCAGGTACGCCTCATACAGGTGCGAATACGTGTCATGAATCGCCTGTGCGCGGCGCTGTGCACGGCGGGCGCGAATGCGCGCCTGCACGCTCAGCTCGCCCGGGCTCAGGGTTTCGTTCTGCGCGGTGCCCGTGGCACCCGCAGGCTGCTGTGTCTGTTCCTGGGCTACGGGACTGCCATCCAGACTGGAGCTTGAAGCTGCGCTCTCAGCCATCACAGCCTGGGACGCCGGCAAAGTCAGAGCCAGCAAAAGAGCAAGACGGCGAAAAGAATACATCGCTTTCGGGATACCTCCACGGCGTTACGGAAGCACCCGCAATCCAAGCGCTCCCCCATACCGTATTAAATCATCTTGGACCGGCGTTAGGGGCATTCCCCCTCCGCTTTGCCTGCCTATCCCGCCGCACCGCGCAGAATTCCCCCGCTTCCCCGCGCCCATCCCGCACAAAATACTCTAGGATGTTAGGGAAACGGAGGCCGCATCCCAAATGGCTCGTATTCTCTTCGGGATTATCCTGGGCATTCTTCTGGTGCCCGTCACAGTATTTCTCTGGTTCCAGCACGGAACCGTCCCCGTCGCCGTCGCGGACAAACCTTTCCCCTTTGAGCGCCGCATCGTCGGCATTCCGCTCCATGCGCGCATTGACCGCGAGCGCATCGACCTTGTTCCCATCTCGCCCGATGACACCAACCTCATCGCCGGCGCCCACATCTACGCTGACAAGTGCGCCTTCTGCCACGGCTTCCACGGCAAGCCCTCGGATATCGGCGACAACATGTACCCCAAGGCCCCGCAGCTCTGGGAGAAGCACCACAACGGCAACGTCGTCGGCGTCAGCGATGACCCGCCCGGCGAAACCTACTGGAAGGTCTCCAACGGCATCCGCCTCACCGGCATGCCCTCCTACGTGCATCAGCTCACAGACACTGAAATGTGGCAGGTAAGCCTGCTGCTGGCCAACGCCAACAAGCCCCTGCCGCCCGCCGCCGGAGCCATCCTCCACATCACGGCCGTCGCCCCACCCGCCGCCGGAGCCGCACAGCCCGCCACCAACTAGCCAACCCCCGCGCCCCACGCCGGGGCCGGGCGCCAGCCCTCAGATAAGGAGCACGACCATGAAATTTCTTGAAGCCCTGCGCAAAGGATTCGGCTTCTTTCTGATGAGTCTTGGCGTCTCGGCCCCGGCAAAAAAGCCCGCGCCCCGGCCCGGCAGCACCGGCCCTGCCGGCAAAGCCTCCTAGCCCGCCCGCCCCTGTCCCCCGCTCCCAACCCGCACCAGCCACCCTCGGAGCCCCTCGTCATGAAGCAACCCCGACTGTTCTGCGCCGCACTCGTTCTCGCCGCCCTCACCCTCGCAACCGGCCTGCCCGCCCTCGCGCAGACAGACGACTACTTCTCCAACTGGCCGCAGGGCGACTCCCCGCAGGAAGTCGGCAAGCGCCTCGCTGAGCACTTCGTCACCAGCCCCCACCAGTACACCGCC
>JAJXXG010000789.1 GCA_021781255.1 Acidobacteriota bacterium | reverse complement strand
GGAGGCATTTCTGCAGCTGCACCTGAAGATTGGGACATTCCGGGGAGATTCCGCGTTTTCGACATGGCTGCATCGACTTGCCGTGAATGTCGTGCTGATGCATCTACGTAAGAAAGGGCTTTCGTTGACCTCGCTGGATGAGGCAATGGAGCCGACACAGGACGATGGGCCCGGCCGGAGCTTTGGAGCACCGGACCTGACTCTGGCGGGCTCGATCGACCGGCTGGCGCTCGAGCGTGCGGTGGGAGATTTACCGGCAGGGTATAGGTTGATATTTGTGCTGCACGATATTGAAGGATATGAACATAACGAGATTGCAACCATGCTGGACTGCTCGATTGGCAACAGCAAGTCGCAACTGCACAAGGCGCGGTTGAAACTGCGCGACGCGTTGCGCACATCCCTACAGGGGCAGGGACGGTGATGAGCGAAGAACGCAATACGAAGGATTGCCGGGCGTTCCAGGCGCAGCTCGCGAACCTGATTGGTTCCGGCGAAGACGCCAGGAACCATCCGCACGTGAAGAGCTGTCCGCTTTGCAGAGCCCTGCTGGCGGATCTGGAGACAATTGCAGAGGCGGCGCGGCAACTGATGCCAGTTCAGCAGCCAAAGGAAGACCTTTGGGACAGGATTGAGTCGGCCATCCAGCAGGAAGAAGGCGCGAAGGGCGAAAAGTGAGGCCGTGGTCGGTGTGAGCGCAGGGTTGGCGCTCTCAACCTTGACCCTATCAGGCCGATAGACAGCATGAGCATCCGTTATTTCCCGGAAGACCGTCGCGGGCGAGGATTGCCCCGTGGCGGTTTTTCCTTTATGGGAGAAGTGTAGTGAATTCATGGGATTACACCCACCGTGTTTTGGGATCAGCGGTGGGCGAGGAACCGCAGTCTCGGACCGGGCGTAATTCCTTAAGCGGGAAATGGATGGGGACGGACCCGCGCGAGGGAATGTGGGATACAGATTCCTGCAACCTTTAGGAGTCTGCGTGGTCTAATATGAAGAAAAGTTGATATGAGGGCACTCAATGTCAAGTGATTCGACGGGTTTGAAGCTAGTTCCAGAGACCAATGGCAAGCGCGAGCTTCGGCATTTGCCTGTGTTGCCGGTGCGGGATACGGTTCTATTTCCTCATGCGGTGCTACCGCTGACGGTGGGGCGGGAGAGCTCCATCCAACTGATTGAATCGCTTGGAGATGAGCGGTCGATTGTGGTGGCTGCGCAGCTTGATCCTCGGCAGGATGTGCCTAAGCCGGAGGGTCTGCACGCAGTGGGTACGCTGGCGACAGTCCACAAAGTGGTGAGGATGCCGAACCAGAGTCGCTTTGTGTTCACCGAGGGTGTGGACCGCGTGCGGCTGGTGCGCTTTGTGCAGAGTGAGCCCTTCATGGTGGCCGAAGTGGAGGTGCTGGAGGACCGAGAGCCGGAGACGAACTCGGAGCTGGAGGCGCTGGTCCGGAATGTGATTGAGCAATTCGGGCAGGTGGTGTCAGAGTCGCCGACGCTATCAGACGAGTTGCGTACGATTGCGACGAATATTGAGGACCCGGGCCGGCTGGTAGATTTTGTGGCATCATCGCTTCCGGTTTTGACGACTGAAGACAAGCAGTCGCTGCTGGAGACGGAAACGGTTCTGGCGCGGCTGGAGCAGATGAACAAGCACCTGGCGAAGGAACTGGAGGTGCAGGAGCTGCGCTCGAAGATCCAGTCAGAAGTACAGGACCAGGTGCAGCAGACACAGAGGGACTATTATCTGCGCGAGCAGCTTAAGGCCATTCAGAAGGAGCTGGGCGAGCAGGACGAGGGCCAGCGCGAGGTGGAAGACCTGCGGGCAAAGATTGAAGCCGCAGGCATGCCAGAGGACGTGAAGAAGGAAGCTCTCAAGGAGCTTGCGCGGCTGGGGCGGATGTCTCCGATGGCGGGCGACTACTCGATGACGAGGAACTACATTGAGTGGCTGGCGGTACTACCCTGGGCGAAGAGCTCGGGCAAGGAAGTGAATATCGGCGAGGCGCGGGAGATTCTGGATGAGGATCACTATGGTCTGAAAAAGGTGAAGGACCGGATTCTGGACTATCTGAGCGTGCTGGAGCTGAAGCCGGACATGAAGGGCCCGATTCTGTGCTTTGTGGGGCCTCCGGGCGTGGGCAAGACGAGCCTGGGCAAGTCAATTGCGCGCTCGCTGGGACGGAAGTTCCAGAGGATTGCTCTGGGCGGCATGCACGACGAGGCTGAGATTCGCGGGCACCGTCGGACGTATATAGGCGCTTTGCCGGGCCAGATTATCCAGAGCCTGCGGCGTGCGGAGACGAACGATCCGGTGATCATGCTGGACGAGGTGGACAAACTGGGGCGGGACTTCCGCGGCGATCCGGCATCGGCGCTGCTCGAGGCACTGGATCCAGCGCAGAATCACACGTTTCGCGACAACTATCTGGATGTGCCGTTCGACTTGTCGAAGGTTCTGTTCATCTGCACGGCGAATATGCTGGACCCGATTCCTGCACCGCTGCTGGACAGGATGGAGATTATTCCGCTGCAGGGCTACAGCGAAGAGGAGAAGGTGCGCATTGCCTATGACTATCTGATTCCACGGCAGGTGAAGGAGAACGGCATCAGCGAAGAGCTGATTGAGTTCCCTGACGAGGCGGTGCGGCACATGGTACGGCACTATACGCGCGAGGCTGGCGTGCGCAAGCTGGAGCAGGTTGTTGGAACTGTATGCCGCAAGCAGGCTCGGCGCGTGGTGGAAGGCAAGAAGGAAAAGCTCGTGGTCACGAAGGAAACTCTGAAAGAGTTTCTGGGTGGCATCCAGGTGCGCGTGGAGACTGAAGTGGCCGAGCGTGTGAAGCGGCCGGGCGTTGCAGTGGGGTTGGCGTGGACGCCAGCAGGCGGCGACATTCTGTTCATTGAGGCCAACAAGATGAAGGGCAATGGTGGCTTCAAGATGACTGGCCAGATTGGCGAGGTGATGCAGGAGTCAATGCAGGCCGCGCTTACCTGGGTACGGTCAAATGCGCCGTCTCTTGGGCTGGCCGAGGATTTCAACAAGGATCTGGACC
>JAJXXG010000735.1 GCA_021781255.1 Acidobacteriota bacterium | reverse complement strand
CGCGAGCAAGGGCGTGCAAATCCAGTCACGCCGCCATGCGTATATCGCATCGCTGCTGCGCGTGCGCAACGTGCTGGTGGCCGTGAACAAGATGGATTTGATCAGCTACGACGAGGGAACCTTCCGTGAGATAGAAGCGGATTTCCGAGCCATTCTCGAGCAAATCTCCGCCGACACCGGCAACCCGGTGGAGGCGATCTTTGTTCCCGTCAGCGCGCTGAAGGGCGACAACGTGGTGCATAGGGCTGGGCACGCGTCGGGGGGTGCGATGCCGTGGTACGCGGGGCCGTCGCTGCTGGAACTGCTGGAGGCGCTGCCCTCGGCACAGCAGACGCGCAACGCAGCTTTTCGCTTCCCAGTGCAGCGCGTGGTGCGCCCCAATCATACGTTTCGCGGTTTTGCCGGGCAGATCGCTTCGGGAACGGTTCGCGCGGGCGAGGAGATTGCCGTGCTTCCTTCAGGGCGCAGCGCGAAAGTTGAACGCATTGTGACGTTCGACGGCGATCTGGACGAGGCTATCGCGCCGCTTTCGGTCACGCTGGTGCTCGATCGCGAAGTCGATATCAGCCGCGGCGATCTGATTGTCGCAGCCGAGGCGCAGGCAACGGTTGCCCGCGGCCTAAAGGCTTCGCTGGTGTGGATGGATCAGCGGCCGCTTGATTTGAATCGCCGCTATCTACTCAAGCACACCAGCCACACTGTGCCCGCCTTTCTTTCCTCGATCGATTACCGCGTGGACCTGAGCACGCTGACACGGGAGTCCGCACTTGCGCTGCGCATGAACGACATTGGCGCGGTTTCGCTGCATTTGCTGCGGCCCATCGCCGTGGATCTTTATAGCGAAAATCGCAATACCGGCGCGTTGATTCTGATTGACGCCGAAACCAACCGCACGGTGGCTGCCGGCATGGTGACCGCTGCATTCGACCACATGGCCGGCGGCGAGGAGGGCGAGGCCGCGGCGTGGGGCCGCGTGACCGCCGGCGAACGCGAGGCGCGCTGGGGCCATCGCGGCGGTGTGCTGCGGCTTACCGGACCAATCAGTTTGATCGACGCGATTGAGCGCTCGCTGTTTGCCGTGGGTGCAGTAACCAGTCGCATCGATGTCAGCCGCATCGGGGCCGCCGAGGACACATTTGTATTGCATCCTGTACTGCTCGACCTGGTGACTGACCTCGCAGCCCAGAATGGCCTGCTGGCGCTGGTGGTACGGGTCAATGAGGACGGCGCGCTGACGGCTCAAGCAGAAGGCCGCGAAATCACGCTCGACGCGGACGACACCATGCACGCGGTGGCAGCGGTGCACGAGTTCTTGCGGAGCGCGGGCATTTTTATCTCTACAGAAATGGCGGATTTGTGATGAGCGTTGCGGAGATCCAAAGGCAAGTGAATGCGAAGTTGAACGCGGTGCGGGCTACGCTCGAGCGCGAGGTGACGGGCCGAGGCGATGTGTGCCTTACGTGCAGCTTTCAGGCCGAAGACGTGCTGCTGACCAGGCTCGCAATCGCGCTCGATCCCGCGATTCCGATTCTCTTTCTCGACACGGGCTATCACTTTGCCGAGACCTACGCGTATCGCGACCGTATCGCGCAGGAGTGGGTGCTGAATTTGATCAATCTACTGCCGGAAAAGACCGTGGCTGAGCAGGAAGCGGAGCACGGCTTGCTTTACCAATCCGCGCCCGACCGGTGCTGCGGGCTGCGCAAGGTGGAACCGCTGTTCAAGGCTGTGGCGGAGTATCGCGTGTGGCTCACGGGACTGCGGCGCGAACAGGCCAGGAGCCGCGCGGCGCTTGAGGAGCAAGCGATGTTCACACTGCCCGGCGGCAAGCAGGTGCTGAAGCTGGCGCCGCTGGCCGAGTGGACCATGCGCGACGTTTGGTACGCCTGCGAGGAGCTTTCGATTCCTCTGCTGCCGCTGTATACGCGCGGCTACACCTCCATCGGCTGCGAACCGTGCACGACGCAGCCGCTCGACCCCAACGATCCTCGCTCTGGCCGCTGGGCGGGCCGCAAGGTGGAGTGCGGGATACATATCGAGGCGGCGAGTCAGCAGGTTAGCTAGTTCGCAGTTCATAGTTCGTGGTTTTCTATAGCAGTCTTCGGAGTTGGCAGCTGCGAATTGCGAGTTGCGGATTTGATGTAAAGGACCAACGGATGCCATACGTCATCGGATTTTTTATTGCCCTGTTTATCGCGCTCACCGGCGTGGGCGCTGGCACCATCACTGTACCCGTTCTGGTGCTGTTTCTCGGTGTTCCCGCGCCGATTGCGGTCGGCATCGGGCTGATGTTTGCCACCGCGGTGAAATTGATTCTTGTGCCCGCGCAGATTGCGCGCCGCAACGTGGCCTGGCGCACGCTGGGGTACATGTTGCTGGGCGGAGCGCCGGGGGTTTTGTTGGGGTCGCTCTTCTTGAGGCACCTGGTCAGCGTTGGATCGGCAAACCTGCTGAATGCGATTCTGGGCGCGATCCTGGTGAGCACAGCAGGCTACCAGATCCTCAATTCCTTCAGTACCATGCGGGAAAACGCCGGCAACCGCGAAGGCCGGGACCCCCAAGGACAGATCCTCGTCGGTGGGGTGGAAGACCGCAGCCCGCTGCTTTCGTGGCTCATGTTTCCAGTCGGCGTTGAGGTGGGTTTCTCTTCCGCGGGAGCGGGCGCGCTGGGCAGCGCCGCGCTGCTCAGCCTGACTCCGCTGGAGCCGGCCCAGGTGGTCGGCACCGACATTGCCTTCGGCTTCCTGGTTTCTCTCATCGGCAGCGGCGCGCATTGGTTCTCGCACGCCACCAACCCGGTACTGCTGCTGCAGCTCGTTGCAGGCGGCGTTTTTGGGGCCGTCAGCGGCACCTTGCTCAGCACGCGCGTCCCACGCCGGCCGCTGCGCTTTGTGATGTGGGTGTGGCTGCTGGTTCTCGGTGGACAGTTTCTCTTCAACAGCTACAAGGTTTGGGCCAACCCGAGTACTCAGAAAGCCGGAACGGCGGTTGTAAGCGGCAATAGCGTGCCGG
This sequence comes from Acidobacteriota bacterium, assembly GCA_021781255.1. Next base: position 9,398 of record JAJXXG010000735.1, on the reverse strand, counting down.
CCAATGCTGTCGAACGTGCCTATTGAAGCGAATGGAGGGGAAGATTTGGTGCGGAAGGCGGGACTTGAACCCGCAAGCCTTTTCAGGCGCCAGCTCCTAAGGCTGGTGTGTTTGCCATTTCACCACTTCCGCACAGGCGTGGCGGCGCGGATCGACCGCAGCGGCCATCTCAAGTCTAAGGTGAATTGAGCGCGCGGGGCAATGCTGGCCTGCCAGACGCGCATCCTACTTCACATCTCTTGCGAAATCTCCGCTTTTGCCGCCGGATTTGGCTTCGAGCCGAATTTCGCGGATGACGATTGCCTTGTCGAGGGCTTTGGTCATGTCGTAGACGGTGAGCGCGGCGACAGCGGCAGCGGTCAGAGCCTCCATCTCGACGCCGGTGGGGCCTGTGGTGGCTACAGTGGAGGTGATGCGCACGCCGCCTGCGACAACTTGCGCCTGTACGTCAACGTGCGTGAGGGCAAGGGGGTGGCACATGGGGATGAGATCGGCGGTGCGCTTGGCGGCCTGGATGCCGGCGAAGCGAGCGACCTCAAGCGGATTGCCCTTGGGGTTGGCGGGCAGAGCCGCGAGCACGGCAGCAGAAAGCTCGACGAAGGCCGAGGCGGTTGCCGTGCGCCGCGTAGGTTGCTTGCCGCCGACGTCGACCATAACGGCCTGGCCGGATGAATCAAAGTGCGAGAGCTTCGAGGCTTCAGGCATAGAACTCCTCAGGAAAGCAGAATGCGGACGATGGCTCCGGCGCGGAGGCGACCTGCCTCTTCGGGCACGACCAGGAAACAGTTAGCCCGGGCCATGGCGGCCTGATCGCCGCTGCCCTGCCAGGGCACCAGCGCAACCTGAGGCTCCGGGCCGGCAAAATCGCACGCTGCGGGCAGAAATCGGGTAAGGCCGGGCTTCGCCTGCACATCCCTGGCCAGGCGCGCCAGGGCGAAGCGTGGTCCGCGGTCCAGACGGCCTGCCAGCGCGCCCAGCACCGGCGCGGCGAAGAGCAGGAAGGTAACGGCAGAAGAGACGGGGTTGCCGGGAAGCCCGAAGAAGCATTTCGGGCCGTTTTGGCCCTGGGCGGGGTCAGTGGGACGGCGGCGCCGCTCTCCGAAAACGGTTGGCTTGCCGGGCTGGATGCGCACTCCGGTGAAGTGGAAGCGAGCGCCGGCGCGGGCGAGAGCCGGTTCAACCAGATCGAATTTGCCCGCGGAAACGCCGCCCGTGATGAGGAGCAGATCGGCCTCGGCAGCCTTTACAATCGCTGCGTCAAGGGCCTTGGCTGTGTCTTGAGCTACGGGCAACACCCATGGGGCGCCTCCGGCTGCGGCCACCATCGAGGCCAGCATGGGAGCGTTCGAGTTGCGGATCTGTGCGGGGCCTGGCTTGGACCGGATGGGAACAAGTTCGTCGCCGGTGGCGAGTATGGCCACACGCGGACGAACGAAGACCGGGAGCTGCTCGCAGCCGCAGGCTGCCGCGAGGGCTACCTGCGCCGCGCCTATCACGGCTCCTGCGTGCAGCAGTTCATCGCCTTTGCGCGCCTGCGCGCCGCGGGGCACGATGTTTTCTCCCTTTCTTACGGTGTGCGGCGGCAACTGCCGAACAGTTTGCGCTGATGGACCGCCGCCCGTCTCGACATGCTCGATCATCATCACGGCATCGGCACCGGCCGGAACAGGAGCGCCAGTCATGATCTCCCATGCCGCTCCGCGCGGGAGGGACCCAAATGGAGCCTGCCCGGCGCGGGTCGAGCCGGCCACGGCGAGCGGCCGGTGCCGAGAGGCCTCCGCAGCCCGGCAGGCAAAGCCGTCCCGGGTGGAGCGCGCAAAGGGTGGTTGGTCACTATCGGCACGGAGAGGTTGCGCCAACACCCGCCCGGCTGCCCGCGCAAGCTGGACGTGCTCCACAGGGGGCCGGAACCGCGCCCGCCGCGCGGCAAATGCAGCCACCAGCGCAGACGCCTCGTCAAAACTCAGTAAATCGGAGCTGGGCAAAGCAGAACTCCTGCAATGAATTGTAGAGGGTTGGGGCAGACACGATTAGGGCGCCTCAGAACTTCAACGCTGCCCGCCGCGGTAAAAATCACACATTTCAGAAAAGAAAAGCGTCCGTCCTGCTGCGACGAGCAGGCTCGACGGACGCTCTTCCATCATCCAAACCGGCGGCCAATCTAACGCGACTTGGGCGCCTTGTAAGAGGAGTTTACCTTTTCTCCCGCCTGCTGCAAGATGCCCGCTACTTCGTTGGCGAATTGGCCGTTCGGAGCCAGCTCCAGGTACTTCTGGTAGGCTGCCGTGCAATCAGGAGACAGCACAATGCGATGCGTCGTGGGATCGACGGTAGCGTTCTGGACCAATCCCTGGCCCTTGATGTAGTAAAGGACAGGCTGGCTGGGATCGACCTTGATGGCCTCGTCGGCCGCAGCCACTTGCGCGGTGCTGTTGCCTTGCTGGAAGAAGATGATCGCTTCATTCCTCAGGTTCAGGGCCGCATTGGCAGGATCGGCCTTGGCGGCGGCGTCGTATGCCGCGTTCGCCTCAGGAACCTTCCCGGAGCGCGCGTACACTTCACCCAGTCCCGCATTGGCGACGCCGATAACCTGCGGGCGCGGCTTCTTTGCAGCCGTCTCCAAATCCACTGCCTTCTTATAGGACGCGATGGCATCATCATACTTCTGCAGTCCAGCCTGGCCGAAGCCAAGGTTAACCCAGAGAAGAGCCTCGTCCGGCTTGACGCCCGTATCCTTGGTCATCAAGCTATCGATATCGGTGTATTTGGCGGTTTTAATCTCTGCTTCTTTTGTAAGAATGTCGGTCTTTGAAGCCGTCGGACCCAATGCCTGAGTTGCGGCCGCCAGTGCGCCATCGATATCCTTCTTGTCCTGGTTGACGGTTTTCAGGTCAGCGTTCAACTGGTTGATCACCGAATTGGCCTTGATGGCCTCGGCATTGGTCTTCTTCAGTTCCTCAAGCTGCTTCTTCTGCTCCGGAGTCATCTTATTGATATATTCCTGGCGCGTCATATCGTCGTCCTGCGCCAAATCCGCTCCGGCGATGATTTTGATGCCGCGGATGGAGTCGACCATCTGGCCAGCCGGGGTATCGGGCGCGCGATAGATCAACATGTAGGTTCCGGGAGCTGCGCTACCGCTGTAGGCTCCGGTTTCATCCACAGGGAAGTTGTATTTGAAAGTCGTGCCGCCATCGGTGGACAGGCTCACCGTGCCGGCTCCCTGGGGTTGACCGGTGGGATTGAGGACGCGGCCGTGAATCGTTCCCATGCTTGCGGTGGAAGTGGTTGGTTGCTGCGCAATTGCGGGCGCAATAGCCAATGCCAGCAGACCTGCCGCGGCGGCCATACCCAGCCAAACTGAAAAAGTGCGTTTCATATTTTCTCCTTAGGGAGCGGCGGGAAAAATACTCCCCGCAAGCTCGAAAAAATCAAATCTTCAGGCGCCCATCGGCAGAGCGCATATCCAGCAGAATCAACGTTAAATCCAATGGAGCACCCTGCACAAGAGGGGAGCAGCCGGCCTGTCTGCCGCTACCCGTCGAGGCGTCTTTACCGTACTACCTTGTGGACGTGGAAGCCCGCCTGCAAGTTGCCTGTTTCGCAGCGAAACAGCCCGGCGCCGCCTGGATCATAACTGCCATGGTAGTGTGGCTCGTACGGCTGCGTTTGTGGCCTGTATCACACATTAAAATGGGACTATGGGAACGGTGATTCGGGCGGCGACCGCGGCAGATGCCGCGCAAATACTGGCCTTTATTCGCGCGTTGGCGATCTATGAGCGAGCTCCCGACGCTGTGGTTGCTACCGAGGAGGGCCTGCTGCGCGATGGGTTCTGCCCCAACCCCTTCTACCAGTGCCTGATTGCCGAGCACGACAGACGGCCCGCCGGTTTCGCCCTGTACTTTTTCAACTACTCCACGTGGATGGGACGGCCCGGCATTTATCTCGAAGACCTCTTTGTGCTGCCGGAGTTACGCGGTCTGGGCATCGGCAAGGCGCTGCTCAAACAGGTCGCCGCGGTAGCAGTCGAGAAGGGCTGCCAGCGCCTGCAGTGGGAGGTTTTGGACTGGAACACACCGGCGATTGAGTTCTACCGCGCCATGGGCGCCGAGTTTCTGGACGAGTGGCGCAATGTACGCCTGGACGGCGAGGCGATCAAGCGGCTGGCAGAGGGCACGGGGATCCAGGTGGAGACGGCGGCAGAGCAGGCAATCCGAGCGGAGACCGCGCCGTGAGGATTCGCGTGATTGGCGGCGGTCTGGCCGGCTCTGAGGCGGCGTTGACCGCGGCGCGGCTGGGTTGCCAGGTGGATTTGTATGAGATGCGCACAGTGGTCGACGGAAAACCGCGCCTGACGCCCGCGCACCAGACCACAGAATTCGGCGAGCTGGTCTGCTCAAATTCGCTCAAGAGCGAATCGCCCCACACCGCTCCCTGGCTCTTGAAACAAGAGATGCGGCGCGCGGGTTCGGCGCTCCTGCGCATCGCCGACGAAACGGCCGTCCCGGCGGGCCACGCGCTGGCCGTCGATCGCGCGGAGTTTTCGCGGCGGATTGGCGAGGCCATCGCAGCGGAAACAGGCATTCGCGTGATTCGCGAGGAAGTTACCAGCCTGGAAGCGGACGGAGCGGATATCGCGTTGACAGTGGTGGCGACCGGGCCGTTGACGTCAGACGCGCTCAGTGCCGAGATTGAGCGCATCACCGGTGCTGGCCATCTCGCCTTTTACGATTCGATCTCGCCCATCGTCGATGCCGAATCCATCGACATGAGCCGCGTCTACTTTGCCGCACGATGGGACAAGGGAACAGCCGACTACATCAACTGCCCGATGGATCGTGCCGAGTACGACCGTTTCTACGACGCGCTGCTCGCGGCCGAGGCAGCCGAGAGCAGGGACTGGGAAAATCTCGAGTACTTCGAGGGATGTTTGCCGATTGAAGTGCTCGCCTCGCGCGGGCGCGACACGCTGCGCTTCGGGCCTATGAAACCCGTGGGCCTGCGCGATCCGCGCACCGGCAAAAACCCCTGGGCCGTGGTGCAACTGCGCAAGGAGAACCTTCGTGCGGACAGCTACAACATAGTGGGTTTTCAAAATCACTTGAAATTCGGCGAGCAGGCGCGGGTGCTGCGGCTGATTCCGGGCCTGGAGAACGCGCGCTTTTTACGCTACGGACAGATGCACCGCAACTCGTACATCTGCGCGCCTGTGCTGCTGGACGAACTTCTATGCCTTAACCCCAGGAATCGTCATCCTGAGCAAGCCTGCGAAGCAGGCGAGTCAAAGGATTTGCGGTTGTCGTTCTCATCGAAGCAGACCCTGATGTTTGCGGGCCAGATTTGCGGTGTCGAAGGCTACACCGAATCCATCGCTACTGGCATGCTGGCCGGTATGTACGCAGCGGCACATGCGCGCGGCGAGGAGCTAACTCCCGTTCCCCGCGCCACGGCCCTCGGCTCGCTGGTGCACTACATCACGCACGCCGACGAAAAGAACTTCCAGCCCGCCAACATCACCTTCGACCTGCTGGAACCGCTCGAAGAAGAGGTGCGCAAGAAGATCCGCGACAAGAAAGAGCGCCATCGCATTCAGTGCGAGCGTTCGCTGGCCGCCTTCGATGCGTGGCAAGCGGCGGCGCGGCGCAAGCGTGTACCCTGAAGATTAGAGCGTGTTTCGAGAGACTGGACGCGCGCTGAGGGAATTGGAGAGCTTTTTGAAGCATTGGTTGGCAATTTTGGGCATTTCCGCGGCGTTGGGCGGCGGCACGGTCCTGGCCTTTGGCCAGGCAGAACAGCCCACAGCGGCAGAAAAGCGGTCAGCGACGACCATCACGCTGCCACCCTCGCCGAAGACCGGTGCCCCCGGCGACAGGTCTTCGTCGACGGGGTGGAAGGCGCTTTTGCCCGACGTCTTTGACGGGTGGGTGCTTGCGGAGCCGGCCAAGGAACTGGCCGATCCCGTGCAGGCCGACCCGGCCAACGCCGCGGCCCTCAAGGAATACAGATTCGTTTCAGGCAAGCTGGCTAACTACAAGCGCGGTGGCGAGACGCTGACCATGCGCGCGCTGCGCTTCGACGACTTGAGCGGCGCCTACGGCGCCTACACCTATTACCGGCAGAATGGCTGGCCAAAAGAAGCCATCGGCACGGGAGCAGCCTCAGACCACAATCGTGTGCTTTTCTTTAAAGGAACAACCGTGGTGGATGCGACGTTTTCGCACATCGGGCCCATATCGGCCGGAGAGATGCGCGAGATCGCCCGCCAGTTGCCGGAGGCCACCGGCAACCGCGCCGTGCCGCCGCCCATTCTGGCCAGCCTGCCCCATGCATCGCTCCAGGGCCAGACCACGCACTACGCAGAGGGGCCGGCGGGATATGCGGGAGCCGGAGGTGTGTTGCCGCCTTCGCTCGTGGACTTTGACATGGGAGCTGAAACCTTGACGGCCAATTATGCGTTGGCTTCAGGTTCGGCCACGCTTACCATCATCGACTACCCCACGCCGCAGATCGCCGAGGCGCAGGAAGCCGCGATCCGCGCTTACCTGAAGGCCGGCAGCCAGGCCCAGCCGCCCTGGCCCAAGCCGCTTACCGATTCCGATCTGGCCTCGCTTGAGGTGCGCCACAGCGGTCCACTGGTTGCGGTCGTCAGTGGCGACGCCATCCCCGACGAAAGCCACCGGTTGCTGGAGTCGGTGTACTACGCGGCTAACCTCACTGCGATTCCCCAGTCGGTGGAGTCGGAGGTGGTAAAGACAGGCAAGCTGCTGATGGGCATTGCCGCGTTGTGCATTATTGGCGGCGGTGCGGCGCTCCTGTTGGGAGGGTTCCTTGGTGGTGGCAGGGCTCTATATCGCATTGCGAGAGGCAGACCGGCATCCTCGATCTACGACGAGGAGTTTATCCATCTCGATCTGCTCGAGAAATGGAGCGACAGAACCAAGGCAGTTGAAGAGCCGCATCCGAAGGGTTAACGCCAGGCCGCCCTGTGGATAACTTGACATAAACCCGAACAAACAAGGCTAAATCCCTGTAATTGACGGAGGAAACATAGAGAATAAAACGCGAATACAGGGTCGTCTTTGCGCCTATACGAGGAATGTTAAATAATTGAAACAAAATAAGTTATTTTCACAAACATTTTCCCTTGACACCGCCTCTCCCCGAACCTAGTATGCAGCCAGAAAGTTCTGATGGGTTTGCCTCCCTTGGAACTATTCTCCCTGAGGAGAGAGCTGCCTATTGCCGGGCGGCTCTTTCCGTGTTTAGAGCGCAATTCAGCTCTGTTCCGGCGCTTCCTCGTCCCCGCTCCCAGCCGATTCGATCCACTGCGCGTCGCATCGTTCGCATCGCCACGTGTTCTCAGGGTCCACGCCTTCGAGCACCGGATCGCTGGCGCCACATTTTGGACAGACGGGCGGTTCATACTCGGGCACTTCGCTTTTGAATTGATCAATGATCGCCTGCGGGATTGGGTTTGCGGCAATTGCGCGCGCCTGATCGAGCTGATCGGCGGTGACGAGGATGCGAGGATTGGTCACCTCCAACTCAGCGTGTGGTGAATACCCGGCAGCGCTCTCGACCCAGCTTTCAATGCCGACCTGCTTCAACGCTTCACAGAGTTGCCTTGCTTCAGCAGATGTATCGCACTCGCAAAGCACCGTTTTCCACGTGTACTCGTGCGGGGCATCGTCTTCGTCATCTGTGCCGGGAGCACCGGAGACCGGCTCCAGCGCTCGTGTCACAGGCGCAAAGGCTGCGGGCGCAAAGATGGAATCGGAATCCTCGGGAGCGTTACTCGCCGGACTCCTGAACCTTTCAGTCGTTTCCGAGGTTTCCGGCGTTCGATTCGCAGCCTGCGGATCGCCCAGGCCGCGGCTTGCCATCTCGCTACACAACGCCTGCTGCGCGACGAGGGTCAAATTGGCGAAATCGGCGGCCAATTCGTAGAGCTCGCCGCCGCTCATCTCGCGGTAATGCGCAGTGAGCCGCTGCCATTCCTGGATCGGGTCGGCTTGCATGAGCAGCAGTATACGGCGGTTCTCCAATGCCTGTGGTGTTTCCGGCATCGTGCCAAGTGGCTTTTACTTGCACCCCAGCGACCAAGGCCCGTCGCCGGGGACCCCGGAAAGGCAACAGCCACTTGAGAGCATCGGCTCCGCCCTACGCCAATTGGAGAACCGCGTTAGACCCGCCCGCGATGGCAGCGCGCAGCTTTACCTCAATCTGGCGCAACGATACAATCGATAGAGCAGGCCGACGTAGCTCAGTTGGTAGAGCAGCTGATTCGTAATCAGCAGGTCGTCAGTTCAAGTCTGACCGTCGGCTCCAGCTAAATCTAATAGAACAAACATTTTATAGGCTATTCGAGAACAAAGCTCGGATGGCCTTTTTCCTTGTGGTGCATGTTCTGGTGCATGTTACGGTTTTCACTTGCACTGGGCTGATTCCCTGCTCTCTTGGTGCCTGTGTCTGCTGATTGCTGTATAGTGGCTGTCAGTTTTACATGCACCACAGAGGCGAGATGAAAAGGGAGGATGAGAAGAGAGAGCGGGGAATCTTCGAGCGGCCAGCAGGCTCAGGATGCTGGTGGATTAACTACTATGTGAACGGGAAACAGCATCGCGAGAAGGTGGGTCGCCGGGGTGATGCTGTGAAACTGTACCAAAAGCGCAAGGCGGACGCGAGACGCAAGCTCAAGCTCCCGGAATTGGTGCCGTCCAAGGTCGTGCGATTTGCCGACCTGTCAGCAATGGCGGTCGAGCACGCCAAGACGCATCTCAAAACCAAACGCGATTACGTTTCACGGGATTTGATACTCCGGGAGGCGTTCGGGGAGCGAGCGGCGGACTCTATCGCCCCTCAAGACGTTGACCAGTTCCTGACGAAGCACTGCAAGACGAACGCGACGGCGAATCGCTATCGAGCATACATCTCTCTGGCCTACAGGCTCGGGAACGAGAACGGCAAGGTGAGCATCAATCCGGCGCGTCTCGTGCGGATGCGGACAGAGAACAATGTTCGGCTACGCTTCCTGAGCCGGGAGGAATTCGAGAAGCTGCTGGACATCATCAAGCGTGACAATGCGGAGCAGGTGCCAGCATTCATCGTGAGCGTCTATACGGGGATGCGTTGGGGAGAACAATACTCGCTGACGTGGGAGCAAGTAGACCTCAAGCGTAAAGTCATTCGTTTGACGAAGACCAAGAATGGGTCGGCGCGAAATGTGCCGTTGAACAGCGTGGCTTTAGAGGCTCTCAAAAAGCAGCAAGCGAGTGTAGCCCATCAGCGGGGAGATGATGTGTTCCCACGTCCGGGGCCGAGTTCCGATTGCCGCTGGTGGTTTGCTCCTGCCCTGACAGAGGCGAAGATTACCGACTATACATGGCACAAAGATC
>JAJXXG010000384.1 GCA_021781255.1 Acidobacteriota bacterium | reverse complement strand
CGGACAGGCCACCAGTTCCTCTCGATCGCGCCGTAACCTTTGCCCCCAGTGGCGACGTCGTAATCGCTGCGCTCAGTTCCCTGCGCAAGGGAGGCATCGTAGCGATCAATGCCATTCATCTCGACCGGATTCCTCAATTCGACTACGACACGCTGCTGTGGGGAGAGCGGCAGATTCGCAGTGTAGCGAACATGACACGCGCAGACGCCCGTGATTTTGTGGCACTGGCCACGGAGATCGACATCAAACCGCGCACAACGCTTTTTCCCCTCACCAGGGTGAACGATGCACTGGCCGCGGTCGATCATGACTCCATCGATGGCGCGGCCGTGGTTATGTGTCAGAGAGATTCATAAACAGCAGGAGCGGATTCAATGGTGCACTCGATCAGCTCCACAGGCTCAGATTCACCTGCAGCCGAATCTATGAGCTGACGGACCGACAGCATGTCTGCGTCAGCATCTACCAGGAGCAGGATCGAAGGCCCGGCACCACTGAGAGTTACGGAAAGCAGCCCGTCACGGCCCGCAAGAGGTGCTAGCAGCGGAAGGAGCGGACAGACACGCTCCCGATAAGGCTGATGCATCCAGTCCTGGGTAGCGCTGTGAAGTAAATCACCCCGACCTTGCGCAAAGGCCGCTGTCAACAGAGCAACGTGTTGCAGATTCGCCACCGCATCGGCCCGCGAGTAGCTCTCCGGCAGGACCGCACGGGATTCACGGGTGGGCAACGGGCGAGCAGGCATGGCAATGATCGCCTTCCATCTGGCGCCCGGAGTGATCGAAATGGCCTCAACCTCTTTGCCGTGCCAGCAGGCCACACTGAGCCCCCCATGCCAGCAGGCTGCAGTATTGTCCGGATGCCCCTCAAGCAGGGACGCTACGGTGAGGATGCGTTCCCGCTCCCACTTTAAACCTCCAAAGTGAGAGGCCAGCGCCACGCCTGCGAGGCGTGTTGCCGCAGAGGAACCACACCCCATGCCCAGCGGAATGCCGTTGACCATGCGCACCTTCACCGGAACCACGGGAGCGTTATTCGTCTGCAGGATCTCAGTATAGGTATCGAGGAGAAGATTGTTTTTGACTGCTGAGCACAGCTCCCGGTTACGGCCCGATACATCTATAACAAACTCGTCTGACTCTTCGGCTTCAATCTCCAGATAGAAGCTCAGAGCGAGAGCGAGAGCGTCGAAGCCCGGTCCGAGATTAGCCGATGTTGCGGGCAGTCGAAGACGGCAGCCCCTCATGCACTCACCCGTTCCAGCACACGCAGCACTTCCTCTACGGAAGCATCGATCTCGATCGTATTCCTGCGGGTCAATTCAATTTCAGGCTTGAGCGGCGCTGCTTCTTCCTCACGCAACAGTTCCCCGCGATGATAAGCGATGGTGTAGTCGGAATCCTTCAATGTGTGACCGGTAAGCAGCAGCACTGCAGTCTCAGAGGACGCGACTCTTCGCTTCTGGACGAGCTTCTTGAGTCCGGCGAGCGTTACTGCGGAGGCTGGCTCGCACCCTATCCCCTCAGCTCCAATCTCCGCCTTGGCCAGCGCGATTTCGGCTTCATTTACCTCTTCACACCAGCCTCCTGTCTCGCGCAGAATACGAACCGCCTTGCGCCAGGAAGCTGGATTGCCAATGCGAATTGCGCTCGCGCGCGTATTGGCCTCGACAGGTTCGAGGTGCTCACCGCCATTCGCCATCATGCTGCGATAGAGCGGATTTGCCCCTGACGCCTGGATGACAGAGATGCGCGGAAGCTTATCAGTAATTCCCAGGCTCTTCATCTCCAGGAAGCCCTTGCCAAGCGCAGAGCAGTTTGCAAGGTTGCCTCCGGGCACGATGACGTGATCCGGTACGGACCAGTCCATCTGCTCCGCGATCTCAAAGGCCGGAGTCTTTTGTCCTTCCAGACGATAAGGATTGACCGAATTGAGCAAATAGACTGGGGCTTTGCGGACCACTTCACTCAGAACCTGCACGCAACCGTCGAAGTCAGTGCGCAGCTGCAACGTAAGCGCGCCATAGTCCATCGCCTGCGAGAGTTTGCCCCAGGCGATTTTTCCTTCCGGGATTAATACGAGGCTCTGCATCCGCGCACGCGCTGCATACGCTGCCAGAGCGGCAGAAGTATTGCCAGTAGATGCGCAGGCAACCCACCTGTAACCCATCTCTTTGGCAACGGAGAGCGCAGCTGTCATCCCCGTATCCTTAAAGGAGCCGGTAGGATTCATACCCTGATGTTTGGCGAGCAGACGATCAAGGCCCAGAGCCTCAGCAGACCGTGGCAGCTCATAAAGCGGAGTGTTGCCCTCGCTCAAGGTGACGATATTACGCTCGTCGGCGACGATAGGCAGCAAGTCACGAAAACGCCATACGCCGCTGCGGTCTACAGGCGAAGTTGAACTGCGCCGCTCCTGCCAGAGCCAGCGCAAAGCACTTGCGTTAGGACGGCGCGAAGGCGCATTCCACGACGGGTACTCTACTTCGTAGAGCTCCCCGCATCCGAGGCAGCGAAAGTTTTCCTTAAGATCCCGCTGCACTATGACGGTCGCGCAGCCTATGCAGCGCAACTGATGAAGTTGACTTTCCATGGATATAGCTAGCGTAGCATTTGCAGCAAAAAAGTGCCCTTGCCGCACCTCGAATAAAGTCGTATAAAATCGTCGCATGGGATCGATGCTTACTCCACGTGAAGCGGCTCTGCGGCTGGGCATTGCCTACCCCACCATCAAGCAATGGCTCTATCGCGGCAAGATCAAGGCCGTGAAGACACCGGGCGGTCACTATCGCATTCCCGAAGCCGAACTGGATGCGCTCCTCAGCAAGGCCAAGCGTCCGGACACGCCGAAACGCGAGATGATGCGCATTCTCAGCGGGCGAAATCAGCTTGTGGGCCGCATCGTGGAGGTAAAGTTTGATTCCCTGCTGGCGCAGGTAAAGCTGTCAATCGGCGGCCAGATTATTACGTCGATTATCACGGCTGATGCCGCACGCGAGATGCATCTCAAAGTAGGCGAGACGGCTGCCGCACTCATCAAATCTACTGAGGTCATGGTG